>JAAZFB010000293.1 GCA_012511915.1 Clostridiaceae bacterium | reverse complement strand
TACATATACCACACCTCTTCTGTAATATGGGGGCATTGAATAGTATGACACCCTCATTATAGCATACTTTTTTTATATATAAAAGTACAAATGGTTAATGTTTTTCACAATAACTTCGATTAACTATTAATAAGCTATCACTTCTTTGTCCCAAAAAACCTTTTGACAAATAATACGTATAACGATATAATTGTTGCGTAAACAATTTATACTAAATTCAATCAAATATAACACTATATTTGATTGAATTTAGTATTAACTCGTTTGTTATTCTATATATTGCGATTAGTTTAAAAAAATAAACCGTATCATTGGTTTGCGCAAATAGGAGGTTGTATAATTAGGGATGCGTATTTATGCAAAAAGATTGTTCTTATTAATTCTCATAATAATAAGCTGTTGTTTTATTGGGTGTGGCGGAAACGATACCATATTTGACGATGGTAAGCCCATTATTGCTGTTACTATACCTCCGCAAGCAACCTTTGTAAAAGCCGTTTGCGGTGATTTAGCAAATGTAATAACTACGGTACCCCCCGGTTACAGCCCCGAAAGCTACGAACCGACTCTCGCTCAGCGCAAGGCATTATCTTCGTCCTCGCTTTACTTTGCAATAGGGGTTAATGCCGAAGGCTCTATTTTACCCCTATTAACAAATACCAAGATAATTCCATTACACGCTGAAATAGCCGCAATGTACCCGGATATCACTTTTGCCGATGGCGGGAGGGACCCGCATGTATGGCTTTCTATAAAAAGAGTGTCAATTATGATAGATGCAATAGCGCGTGAAATGTGTTTACTTGACAGTTCTAATAAACAACTGTATCTAAATAATGCCCAAAGCTACAAAGCACTTTTAAACGATACTGACGCTCAATTGACAACCATGTTGTCTGTTGTGAAAAACAAAAGCTTCATCTCCTTCCACCCTTCGTTCGGGTATTTTGCAGACGACTACGGTCTAAAAATGTATTCGCTTGAGGAAGAAGGCAAAGAGGCAACCGCAAAGCACTTGCAGCAAATGATTGATTTTGCAAAGCAACAAAATATAAAGGCTGTTTTTTATCAAAAGGAAATTGACAGCAGTCAATCAATAGCGTTCGCGGAAGAAATCGGCGGCAAAACGATACAGCTTGAGCCGCTTTCGGAAGATTATACACAAAACCTTATTAAAATGGCAGAAGTTATATCAGAGGTAATCAAATGAATAATCCAGCACTTAACATTAGAAATCTGACAGTTAGCTATGGTAACAATGTCGCGTTATCAAATATTAGTTTTAGCGTGGACGATGGCGATTTTCTCGGCATAATCGGGCCAAACGGCGGCGGTAAATCGACACTGTTAAAGGCAATATTGAATCTTGTGCCGGCGTGCTCAGGCGAAGTTTTTGTTTACGGACAAAAAAACGGCTCTCATGATGTGAAAATTGGCTATGTGCCGCAATTCGCCTTAATGGACAAACAGTTTCCGATAACAGTTATAGAAGTGGTTTTGACAGGCAGACTACCTAAAAAACCAACCCCTTTTCATAAATACTCTGAGCAAGATATATATGTTGCAGAAAAAGTACTTAACAATGTGGGAATACCCCATCTTGCACAGCGTAAAATATCAGACCTTTCGGGCGGCGAATTTCAAAAGGTTCTTATTGCAAGGGCCCTTGCCCAAAAGCCTAAAATACTGTTGCTTGATGAGCCTACAGCAAGTGTTGATACTGCATCACGACGGCAAATATTTTCGTTGCTTGATAAACTAAACAGCAAAATGACAATAATATTTGTAACACACGATCTTTTGGCGGGATCCTCTCATGTTAAATCGTTGGCTTGTCTAAATAACACATTGGTATATCATGGAGAACCGGAACTGACCGATAGCGTTGTGCAAAGACTGTATGATTGCCCGGTTGATTTAATCGCACACGGTGTGCCGCATAGGGTGCTTGGTAAACACTAATTTAAAGGACTCTACGTTGCCAATATAACGAAATGGTGGGGAAAAAATGATAAAAGCAATAGCAGAGTATCAGTTTATACAAAACGCAATAATTGCTTGCATTTTGGCAAGCGTTGTTTGCGGTATAATCGGTGTAATAATAATTGAAAAAAAATTAGTGATGTTAAGCGGTGGCATAGCCCATACGTCTTATGGCGGAATTGGCTTAGGTTATCTTATGGGGTTTGAGCCGATAATAGGTGCGCTGCTGTTTTCCGTCTCTGCGGCTTTAGGGATAGGATACATAAACCAAAAAGGCTACTCACGTTCTGAGGTGTTAATCGGTTTGTTTTGGTCAGTTGGTATGGCATTGGGCATATTGTTTGTTGCCCTTATTCCCGGTTATCCGCCCGAGTTGAGTACGTACCTTTTTGGGAATATTTTATCGGTTACAAAAACTGATATATATTTTATGGCCGTCTTGTCTTTTATTGTTATTTCCACTATTACAATCCTGTTTAATTATTGGAAAGTCTTTTTGTTTGATGAAGAGTTTGCACAAATACTCGGTCTTAAAACAACTCTGTTGCAATACTTAGTGCTTGTATTAATTGCTCTAACCGTGGTTGTGCTTATAAAAGCAGTCGGTATCGTGCTCGTGCTTGCATTACTGACCGCGCCGGCAGCATCTGCAGGGCTCATAACCCACAACCTCGCTAAACGCATGGTGTATTCAGTAATACTCGGCTGTATTTTCTGCATATCCGGCCTTTTTATTTCATACTATGCAAATATTGCCTCCGGTGCTGCTATTGTGCTGATTGCTTGTGCTTGTTTTTTGGTATTGTATTTATTTAATTATGGGCGTTGATCTATTCGGATATGAAAATTCCCCTACGATTTTAAATTTAGTATTAATACTAATCCTCAATCAAAAAAGCAACTTAAAAAATTAGTATTTTTATTGTTTTTTTGTTTGGAGCTTAGTATATAATAAAAACAAAGCGCCAAAAATATAGGTATCCCATAAAGAATGCATTTAGCGTTTTTTCGGGGGTACTCTTTTTTTATAAAAGGTGATATTGTGCTTGCAACCGAAAATGATAAGGTTTATGTTATCAATGCAAATGATACCGATACAATAAAGCATTTAAATTTTAAAGAAGCTTACGTGATAACATACGGTCTTTGCAATAAAGCGACCATTACGTTATCGAGCATTACAGAGGAGCATATAGTATTATGCCTCCAGCGTGCTATTATTACCCTTGACGGCCAAACTATAGAACCTCAGGAAATATCTTTTTCGTTGTCAAAAGAATACGATCCCGAGACAATAATGTTAATTACCGCGATTTGTCTGATAAGCGGCATTTCTGCAAATAAGCTGTCCAATTTTATGTTCTAATTCCACTAATTAATGAATAGTAATTATATTGGGTAAACAATAAACATATGATTGAATGGGGAGTGACTTATTTTGCAAAATGCCCAAGCAACTAACAACGTTACATTGACAGGGAAAATAAGCAGCGACTTTGAATATGGACACCATGTTTTTGACATACACTTTTATAATTTTACACTCAGTGTGCCAAGACTATCCGGCGCTTTGGACAAAATACCTATTACCTCACCACAACAGCTCATAAGCAGTAACAATCTTAAACCCGGTGATACCGTATACATAACAGGTCAGTTCCGTTCATATAATAATTATTCCGGGATGGGAAATAAGTTAATATTGTTTGTATTTGCCAAAACTATCGACCTTCCTGAAAAACAGCTTGCTGATAATGAATATTTAAATGAGGTTTTGTTGTCGGGCTATGTTTGCAAAACCCCTATACACAGAACCACACCCTTTGGGCGTGAAATAACAGACCTGTTAATTGCGGTTAACAGAGCATATAATAAATCGGATTATATTCCCTGCATAACATGGGGCAAAAATGCAAACCTGTCAAGCAAACTTGAAATAGGCAATAAAGTGGATATAACGGGCAGAATTCAAAGCAGAGAATATCAAAAAAAGATAAATGAAAATGAGCACAAAACAAAAACAGCATTTGAAGTTTCAATCTCAAAAATTTCATTTATTAGTTGAAACAGCACAAAACATAGTCAGTTTCATACACTCGAAATGGTTTTTTAAAAAAACGGACGAAAATATTCCAGTATATAATTTCTCTGCAAGTCAAAACTATTACTGCAATAGATGAATAACAAAACAAAATAAAGGAGATGCAGTAATGCCAAACAACAGCAGCAATCAAATGTTAGTTCCTCAAGCAAGGGACGCTATGAACAAATTTAAAATGGAATCTGCCGCCGAAGTTGGCGTAACACTTAAGCAAGGATATAACGGTGATTTAACATCAAGGCAGGCAGGCTCAGTTGGTGGTCAGATGGTTAAAAAGATGATTCAGGCATATGAAAACGGTTTAAAATAAACAAATAAAAATAATCGAGTAGGAGGCTACTCATTAGTTGAGTAGCCGACCTCTCACACCACCGTACGTACCGTTCGGTATACGGCGGTTCAATGGTTTGAGCGCAATGCCTCGTATCTTTTGGATATATCATCATAT
>JAAZFB010000292.1 GCA_012511915.1 Clostridiaceae bacterium | reverse complement strand
GATATATCATTTGCATCATAATAAGAACGAATAAGCGTTACGTCACCAACGTCAAATTCATATTCTTCATTGCTAATTTTTTTCGCACTTAAAATCCTGTAAACACCATTTTCGGGGCTTCTGTTATTCTCTATGTAGATATATTTTTCGATTAATACTTCCGGATCTATCTCTTCATTAAAATTAACCTTTATATTATTGTCCAAAGTCAATTCTCTTGTAAAATCAATTACTGTACCCGTATAGGCGTTTTTACCGGAAACATCAGATAACGTAGTACCGTCATTTATATATTCAATTATATGTATACCATCCTTTATGGAAAAAACACCGACAAAGCCTTGGAATTCAAAAGAATTATCAACTTTATACTTAACAGAATTATTAGTTGAATAAATAATATAGTCTATTCGCCCGTTAACATGCTCAATTTTAACTGCCTGTGCAGTATCGTTCGGCCCCTGCACACCTGACAATATCTCCAAATCAGGACTTGTCATGCTTTTTATATACCGACTATCCTTATATGGCTCAAATACAGTAGTAAACAATGTATCAAGGTTTTCACCGGTTCTACGGGCTAAAACGTATTCGAGTGTTGATATGCTATTAGGTGTACGCGGCGGAGTACCGTGGCAAATTGCAACCTCATCAAGTGAATAATCATTTAACATAGTCATTCTAAGATGCAAGTCTGGATTTCCGTTAAGAATCTTTTTAAAATCTGTTATTTTGAAATCAACCGCAAACTTTTTATCAGGTGCTTTGTCTCGTCTTACATAATCAAGCCAGGTTGTTCCGGGAGGGTAGCGCAGATAATTCGTTTCAGATGAGGTTGGTATAGTTTCCGGGTCCGAACCCCACGGAACATCGGGGCTCGCGTATGTACCGATATGAACGCCGTTTTTATCGACTTGAGGGATTAACTCCAGTCCTTCGGTTTCATGAATAATCTCTGATTGTGAATGGAAGCTATAAATATGGTCATCTCCGCCAAGTATTCTAAAAAAGTCCACCCCATAAGACACATCATCATTTACCTTTACCATAACTACCGTTCTGCGATAAATATCGGTTTCCGCATACACTCCATGTGCATCGATATCCATTACTTTTACACTGTCTGAATCATCAAAATGAAGCGGCGTGCCGTGTATCGGCATACGGAGTTGTTTTTTACCATCTACCATAACAGTGTTATGGCTTAAAGTCGAGGAAACCCATTGTACACGATTTGGTTGTGTTCCCGTTTGTTCCGGGTATCCCAAATCAGGAGCAATGTTCAATCCATATGCCTCTATACCAAGATTTAGACAGTCCGCATGACCGTGACCCGTACCCCGACCGAAGTAAATCCAAAAGTCACGTAAATTGTTAACGGATGTGTCAATACCCACGGAATTATACCTTACACCGTCTCGAAGCACCGCAAAGCCGTAACCTGTCATCATTTCGCTTTTGGGCATGAACTCGCCAAACTCTTCTATTATTTTTAGAATATCTTCTTGAATGTGTTCCGGATCCCTTTCAGTGATATCTAAATGCAAACCCTTTTCTGTATCTCCGTTCAAATTGTAAATAAGCTGTGCAAGCGTTG
>JAAZFB010000291.1 GCA_012511915.1 Clostridiaceae bacterium | reverse complement strand
TAACAAGGGTTGAAGTGTCCGACTGCTTCAGTAAATACTGTGCCTCATGGATCTTATACGAGCTGTTAACGGTGACCAAAACAGCGCCTATCCTCACTGTTGCCCAAAAGGTTAAATACCAATGCGGATAATTTGTTGACCAAACCGCAACATGGTCACCTGCTTTTACACCCATTGCAATAAGCATTTTTGATACGGTGTTTACCTCTTGTTGGAACTCTTTATAAGTGCGGGTATAGTCCCTTGTTGTATATTTAAAAGCAAATTGGTTCGGGAACTCCTTTGCCACTTTATCAAGCACTTGTCCGAAAGTCAAGTCAATCAAAATATCCTTTTCAAAAATACGCTTGCCCTTTGCAGGTGCTTCAATAGTCTGTGTAACCCTCTCAGCCTTTAAATGACTAAAATAGTTGTTCATATATTGCACAAATTGGGGGAATGCAATGGCGGCATCTTCGAGGTTTGCGTTCCATCGTTTCACCCATTCAAGTGATATATACCCATTATAACCTATTTCGTTCAATGCATCAAAAGCCGAATAAAACGGTATGTCCCCATCACCCATAATTTTATAACACGGCTTTGCATCTACCATTATAGAATCTTTTGCATGTACATGTTTAATATATTTGCCGATATTGGCAATGGTTTGACTTGGCTGTTCATTGAAAAACCTGTATGGGTGATGGATATCCCAAAGCACACCCACATTTTCACTGTCAACCTGTTCAATCAGTTGTTTAATACGCTTTGTATCGGCGTACACACCATTTGTTTCAATTAAAATAGTAACATTTTTATACTCAGCAAAAGCCGCTAAATATTTTAAGTTAGACACAACAACAGCATCATCTATTTTGCCGGTTACATTCGGCTCTCTATCACCTAATAAACGGACATATTTTGCCCCGACTTTTGACGCAAGCTCTATGTATTCATATCCCTCGGATAAAATAGCCCTTTTGTCGATATTGTCGCTTAAACAGCATGAAGAGCAAAAACAGACTATTTCAAGGTCTAACTGCTTAAGGGTTGATATGGTTTTAGGTAATTCGCTTCCCGTAAATGGTTTTGCCTTGGCAGCCCTGATTTCATTGCCGACGCCGCGTATTTCGATACCATTGTAACCAAGGTCTTTAGCCATAGAGTATATCTCATTCCATGACCATTCCGGGGATCCGATTGTTGAAAAAGATAATTTCATAATATATATGACCTCCGTTTATGATTTGTTATCCCATATTACGATAATACTAGCATGTAGCGTGTATATTGTCAATAAAAAAATGCCCTCAAGCCGATTAGACTTGACATCGGCATTGAAAAATAATACAATATATTTTGTGATAATTCTAACTCGCGTTAGAAAGGTTTCATTAATTGCGAATTAGTAAATACTATTTTCCTTGTAACGGCCGCTTATTGCGGCCGCTATTGACAAAAAAAGTTTGTCAATATTTAAATAAGGAATAGTATAAGCGCTTGCTTATCTTTATTATACTGCTGAGGGTGGAAATTATGGATAAATTAGGTTTAAATGAAATCAGAGAACAGTATTTAAAATTCTTCGAGAGCAAAGGGCATTTAAGATTGCCCGGTTTTTCGCTTGTCCCGCAAAATGATAATTCTTTGCTGCTTATAAACGCTGGAATGGCACCGCTAAAACCGTATTTTACAGGCAAGCAAAAGCCGCCGTCAAAGAGGGTTGTAACTTGCCAAAGATGTATACGAACCCCTGATATCGACAGGGTAGGTAAAACTGCACGACATGGGACATACTTTGAAATGCTCGGCAATTTCAGCTTTGGGGACTATTTTAAGACTGAAGCGATTAAATGGGCGTGGGAATTTTTAACAACTGTTATGAAAATGCCCGAAGATAAACTGTGGGTTAGCGTTTTTGAGGATGACGACGAGGCAGTACAAATTTGGCAAGATGTTGTAAACATTC
>JAAZFB010000290.1 GCA_012511915.1 Clostridiaceae bacterium | reverse complement strand
GATATGTTGATGGGATTAAAGTATAGCTCGGGTGGTCGGATCAAATGATAGGCTTGCTCGGCAATCTCTCCGTTCTTTACGAGGGTAATGCCAATAGCGCAGGCACTGGCACGCTTCTCATTGGCAGTTTCAAAGTCAATCGCGGTGAATTCCATTCTATATTTTCCTCCCCCGTAAACGAACGATAGCAATTAGCTTTACGATATTCGCCATAACTACAGGTATTTCCTGCCCAGCTCCTCAACTTATATTAAGGACCGCACTGCCAGGCACCAACTTATTATATTTGAAAAAACCATTTTCGTGTGAACTTATTGACAATTTGGCCGACCGGTTTATTTGCCGTTTACTAGTGGATTAATTACAAGCAAAAATGGAGATACCCTGGTTTAAGCCATATTTTCACCAAGTAGATAAGTGCCGGTGCCGTTGTCATATTCCACATATTGTGATATAAACTAATTAGGAGCTGTAGGGGAGGTGGTAGCCCCGACAGCGACCGACAAGAATATCTTGAAGGCAATAGAGTCGACTTTCCCTTACGGGATGTTCGGCTCTATTTCACTATGAGAGCCAAATGTAAACAATATGACAGTTAAAATCAAAAATCAAATATTGATTGCATCCAATTTTGTCTTCCATGCAGTATCCTGGCAATTACAATACGATCCTCCAGCACTCTATAAAACACACTGTACGGGGTTATTACAATACGCCTGTATCCACGTTGAGCCCCAGGTGCGTCTTCTTCCGGGATAACCGCCCCCATCTCCGGGAAGTCTGATAGCTTCTTAATACCTTCATAGATGTTTACTCTTAATTTTTCAGCTGCCTGTTTACTATCTTGAGAAATGTACGAAAAAATGGTTTCAATATCATAATAGGCCATTTCCGATAATACAATTTTCTTACTCATTTTCTATTCTCTTTTTTATCGCTGCAAAGGTTTCCTCAAAATCCCGCATAGGTTTCCCTGAAGCTATTTCATGATCAACCTCCGACAGCATCTGCCCTAAACGATGCCGAGATATCATCTTTTGATAGGCTTCATGGCTCATAACCACCAGATCAGCTTCGCCATTCTTGGTCACAACCACTGGATTCTGTGTTTCATGGCACAGCTTCGAAAAAGAATTATAATCATGACGAATTGCTGTTGAAGGCTTGATGTTCGTAATAATATTTTCGTGACGACTCATACCATTCACCTCTTTAGCCATTATTCTGTCAATATTATATCATTTCAATTAATTAAATTCAAAATCTATTACGGTGCCTGCCACTAACTCATCTTCCCCAGCAGTTGGAAGCTAGTCAAGAGGACGAAAAAATACCAGAGTTCAAGCCCTTTTGATTCTTTTTCAGAGGTAGATGTAAAGTACAAAAAGATGCCACTGCTTCAGTAAAATAGAAATTTGTATAATCTTCAAAGGATATAATGCCAGTCGCATCTTGCGTAAAGGATTCTCTCAACATCAACAATCTTGGACTTTTCATCTCTCGTGAAAAGGACAATATAATTCTTCAACTTATCGGTGCCTGCCACCAACTTATCAAGTTTTTAGTTCACCTTGAATCATGTACACAATTATGCTATTATTATGGCATAATAAATGTGAGGTGGTTATAATGCCGCAAATAAGACCAATAACGGATTTACGCAATACAAACGAGATATCAGAATTATGCCACAGTAAAGATGAACCGATATTT
>JAAZFB010000289.1 GCA_012511915.1 Clostridiaceae bacterium | reverse complement strand
CTTACCAAGGTAAAGGATGCAATCTCCTCATATCTTCTACATAAACAAATTAACATTGTCGAGATAAACGCGTATAAAGAGGAGCTTTCTTCTTATCTTCATGAAAAAATCCAGCCTGTATGAGAAGAATACGGCATTAAACTTATAAATTTCTATGTGAATGACATCAGCGTGCCGGAAGATGACAGCGCTGTAAAGAAACTGAAGGATGCACTCGCAAAGAAAGCCGAAATGAACATTATCGGCTACAATTATCAGCAGGAGCGTTCTTTTGATACCTTGGAAGGAGCTGCAAAGAACAATGGCTCATCCGCTAACCTGATGGGTGCCGGAATGGGACTTGGAATGGGCGTTACGATGGGCGGAGCCGTTGGTAATCAGTTTGGCGGAATATCCAAAAACATAAACACCTCAGCCGAAGATACAAAGCCCTGCCCTTCGTGCGGAGCAATCATGCCAAAAAGTAAGCGATTTTGTTCCGAATGCGGATGTGATACAAATAAGCAAGTAGAAAAAGAATATAAAGACCTTGTCGTACGTAGCAAATGTGGCGCAAAGTATAAAAACACAATGAAATTTTGCCCTGAATGCGGTGACAAATATAATCCTTGCCCAAAATGCGGAGCTGATTTGCCGGAAGGTGCAACCCGTTGTACTGCTTGCGGTTATGATTTTCCGACTCCGTGTCCTCATTGCGGTGCTTCATTACCGGGTAAAAACGTAAAATTCTGCCCCGAATGTGGCAAATCACTAATCAGAACTTGTCCTTCTTGCAATAATCCCATTACGGGGAATCCCAAGTTCTGCCCGGAGTGCGGAACAAAACTGGAATAAGGTGAAGCATAATGAAACTGATTAAAAGGAATTTGCTCAGTGCTTTTCTGTTTGCATTAATCATAGCTGTTTCGATTCTAATTTATTTGTTGCTCCCCTGTGAAAAAGGCTCATTTGACAAGCTGATGATTGGGTGCGTTGTTGGTTCTGAATTATTAAGCTTTCTAAATGTGCTTATTTTTAACACTGCTGCCGGGAAAAATCAACTATCATTAACTGCCGGCGGATACACTTCTTCAATCGTATACGTTGTGCTTTCAGCAGCAATCGCTATCCTGTTCTCGATTTATTATAAACAAGCCGAAAAAACATTTTTAATTTTGATGTCTGTTTTGACGGTAGTATTTGTTATCGTGTCTATTCTAATATACATTATTGGCAAAGCCACTGCTTCAAATGCTGCAAAGGTCGAACGTTCAAGTGCTGCTTTCAAAAAGTTTGAATATACGATGGAGTCTATTTGCAGGGATAATGAAAACTACGAATACAGCGCAACTTTTGATAAAATAATGGAAGCGATTAAATCGTGCGACCAAAGTAGTTATGTGGATACCGATAATGAAATTTATGGGTGTCTTGAGCAGTTGAAAGATCAAATGAAGAACAACGAAATAGAAAATGAAAAGATTGTAGCCATATGCGAAAAGATAGTTGCGCTGATAAAACAGCGCGGTACTGAGGTTAACAATCTAAAGCTCGGGG
>JAAZFB010000288.1 GCA_012511915.1 Clostridiaceae bacterium | reverse complement strand
GCTATGGGAAGTGAAAGCGATTCACAATAGCGACGAAGCAGGCTATAAAGAAACACCTCAAGGCATGTTCAAAATGATTATGGAGCAGGGCAAGTTCATGAATTTTATGTCAACAGATAAGGGTGCAATTATTACGGTAGATGGCTCTTACGATTTGAATGGAAATATTTATACCGAAAAAATTGTTAACTCATTTAACTCAACTCAGGTGGGTAAGGACAATCTTTTGCAAATTAAACTATCTAATAAGAATTTTATGTATCTGCGAAGGTTTCAACCTATAGATGAATTCGGCGTAGTGCGTAATCGTTGGGTTGAGGAGATTTGGCAACGAGTATTAATTGAAGATTTAGATGTAAGTAATGTAGATTTGCGTCAGGAGCTTAGATCATTATTGACTGACGAAGAGGCAATTAAAAAAGTTGTAGATTAATCTAACAAAAAAGGCGGTAATTAACCGCCTTTTTTACTAACTCCTGTTTTTCTATTTAATTATTTATAAATGCTTCAGTGCTTCTTCCAAGTCATTTTTGATGTCATCAATGTGCTCAATACCAAGTGAAATACGAATCATATTCGGATATACACCTGCTGCTATCTGGGCCTCATTAGGAAGTTGTTGGTGAGTAGTGCTTGCAGGATGTATCACAAGTGTTTTTGCATCACCAACATTTGCAAGATGGCTTATCATTTTTAAGTTGTCTATAACCTTAGCCGTTTGATTCACATCTCCCTTTACAAAGAATGATAACACACCTCCAAAGCCTCCATTCTTAAGATATTTCTTTGCGAGTGTATTATATTTATTACTTTCTAGTCCTGGGTAATTTACTTTCTCTACTTTAGGATGATTTTCTAACCATTGAGCAAGGCTTAATGCATTCTCATTTGTACGCTCTGAGCGTAAAGATAATGTTTCAATACCTAGAAGTAGCAAAAATGAATTAAATGGGCTGTTAACTGGTCCAAGGTCTCGCAGACCTTCAACACGGCAACGTATAGCAAAAGCAATATTGCCAAATGGTGAATCTGTTCCAAAAGTTTCCCAGAAATTAAGTCCATGATATCCTTCCGACGGTTCACTAAACATAGGATATTTTCCGTTACCCCAATTAAAGTTCCCTCCATCAATTATAACTCCACCCATAGAAGTGCCATGTCCTCCAATCCATTTAGTTGCGGAGTGAATAACAACATTAGCACCCCATTCAATAGGGTTAAAAATGTATCCGCCCTGACCAAATGTATTATCCACAACCAAAGGTACATCATGCTTCTGAGCCACTGCTGCAATTGCTTCAAAGTCTGGTATATTGTATTCTGGATTTCCTATTGTTTCAAGATAAATAGCTTTTGTCTTATCGTTAATGAGAGATTCAATGCTAGCAACATTGTCACCTTCTGCAAAACGCACTTCAATTCCCATGCGGGCAAAAGCTATTTTAAATTGATTATAGGTGCCACCGTACAAAAATGAGGATGATACAATATTGTCACCTACCGAAGCTAGATTATGTATTGCAATTAACTGAGCTGACATTCCCGATGATGTCGCCACTGCAGCAACACCACCTTCTAATGCCGCCATTCGTTTTTCAAATACATCTGTTGTAGGGTTTTGTAATC
>JAAZFB010000287.1 GCA_012511915.1 Clostridiaceae bacterium | reverse complement strand
TTTGAAGAAGCATTTGAGGATAAGCATTTATTACTGATTTATGATTTGCAGGGCAGACTCATAAAAACAGTAAATGTTGAGCCCTATAGCAATAATATTGATGTCAGTATTTTTGACAGGAAGAAAGGAATATACCTGTTTATATTAAAAGATATGACAAATGGTGTGATACTGAACAGGTCAAGAGTGAAAAAATACTGATCAGGTGATTTATATAGAAGCTGTCAGTTTTTTATGAATTTTCCGGTAAAAACAGCCTGATCGCGTTTGATCAATATGATATAGTTGCCGGACTTTGCGTGAGATAAATCGTATTGCCGGTTTGCTTCATTTCTCATCAGTAGTCCTGTATAAAGAATCTCTCCTGTCAAGCTCATTATTGTTACTTTATTTTTCTCGGATAAAAGAGAGTCTGACAAGTCTATTTTAAAAATCCCGTTTGTGGGGTTGGGATATAGATTAATTGAATTTTTGCCATTATTTCGTGATGCCGGCATATTTGAAATTGTCGGATTGGTGATTGACGTTGACATGTTGCCAACCGTTACAGATATTGGTTCTGATGTGGTTTTGCTGTTCTGGTTATCAGTGGCAACAGCTTTTATTGAATATGTTCCTGCGGATACATTCTTCCAGGTAAATGAGTAGGGAGTCGTGGTGCTCTCCCCCAATCTCACCGTACCGTTATAGAACTACACCTTACTGATGTAACCATCAGAATCGGAAGCGATAGCACTAATTTCAATTGTGGCGGGAGCTACAAAATCTGATCCTTTATCGCTAAGAGAGATGCTGATACTGGGTGGTTTGTTTTCCGGCTTTGGATGGATAATTGCACCAACCTGCCAGGTTCCGTTCTGGGCAGAAGTTGCAGGATCGCGTGTTCCCCATTTTGCATCAGGAGAAAGTCCGGTAGTAAATTCAGTACCCAGATTTTTGCCAAGGTCAAGTCTCTTTTTTGGAACGAAATTGGTGAAATCCTTGAAATCCGGATTGATCACAATAGAATGGGTGTCATATCCCAATGCCTGCCATTCTGCAAAAGTCTTCAGGGATCCGTTTACCGAAAAGAGCGGAGTGCCTGATTCACAGTAAAAAATGTTGTAGTCACTTTCAAAGCCCGGCATACATGCATTTGAAATATTGATATTTTTTATCTTGTTTTTTGTATAAAAAATATTGTTATAGATTTTGGTACCGGTTGCCGATCCGGCCGGGCTTATATCCGGATTTTGATATATGTCAATCAGGGCGCGATTTGTTTCCGATGTAGTTAGTGAACTGTAAAATGTATTATTGTATATTCTGATTCCATTCATGCCTTTGATAACAACACCAATACCAGGATCTTTGACAATGTTGTATGCTACCGCACCGGAAACGTCTGTCATTCCGTTTGATTTCCGGATTATTGCCATTGGAACCCTGTCAAGATAATTGTATTTAACCTTAACATTGATGTTGTATCCGGTAAATATCCCGTGGGGGATAATTCCGATTTCCGGAGATCCGTTCCATTTTATGCGGTTTCCGGTGATTACTGCCGCGTCAAGATTGTTGTTGTAGATACTTGGGATCTCGTCTCCGGCACAAAGCATGTATCCGTAACGGTTGACGGATGTGATTGAATTATTTTTAAAGGTTAATACAGAAGGGGTTAAACGTGGAATATTAACTCCATACCATTTGTCATCATTGTTTGTATATGTTTTTCCTTCTATTATCTGTACAGTCTGGGCATTAACCAATATTCCGGCCAATGAAATTGATAGTATTAGTATAAATTTCATGTAGTTCAATAAAAAAATTATTCCTTTTGACAATCACCTTCATTTATACGTCAGACAATTGCCGGTGTTACATTAACGGCGTAAAAATAGAAAAATTTCACAGTCCCGGGCAATAAACTTAACAATAATGCATAAATGGCTAAAACAGAAGGATAATGATTAAATCAGACCGGCTTAAAAAATTGTGGCGAAACGTATGATAAAAACAGAAGCAAAAATGAAAGTATCCTTTTCAGATTCTCACCGGCCATTATCCGCCTTTCATCAGTAAAAAATGCATGTTTCTGTAATTTTTTCACATTTTCCGAGCATCTTATATCTGCCATCGTTTAAACTAGTGTTT
>JAAZFB010000286.1 GCA_012511915.1 Clostridiaceae bacterium | reverse complement strand
GTTCTAAGTGATTAAATTTACATTGGTGGATAGGAAAATCAGGTTTGTTACGCATACCGTTTCATGGGAGGAAACACATAAGCAATTAAACACACAGACCAACCAGCTTGAGGATTTTATCAAAACAGAAGCAAGAGAGTGTTATTCTGAAGAACAAAAAGACATTCTAATCTCTAAACTGGCTGAAAGGAATATAACAGCGGAGGTTATCGAAGAGGAAAAACCCTCGGCACAAATGCTGGAAAAATGCGAGGGTAAAAAATTCAGCAGTTATAACGATGCACAGCTTTTCATCGAAACAGGTGAATTGCCGCTGACGGAAGCGGATATTTTAGCATTAGCCATAACGGAAATATATGAAATGATAAGCGGAGGTGCGTCTTAATGATTGCAGTATATGTAATGCTTATTCGAAGAGGACTTAAAACACTGTCCGATGTGCCTATTACAATAAGAAACGAAGTAAAACTAAAGATTTTGGAGGTGGGATAGTTGCCGAACAATACGCCTAATTATTCTTTTAAGAAACCCTTTTATTCTGAAAGTGCCGATGTTTCCGTTATGAATGAGAATATGGACACATTGGACGAGGCACTTATGGTTACCGCAGATCAGACCACCGCCCCGCCGCTGGAGAACACCAAATCAAAACTATCAACGGCAATCGGGTGGATTACCAACAGAATAAAAGCAATAACGGGTAAAACGAACTGGTGGGAAACTCCTTCGACTACTTTGGAAAATTGCCATGCACATATATCAGGCGGAAGCCATGCGAATGTAACCTCATTTGCAAATGGTTTTATGAGCAAGGAAGATAAGCAGAAAATAGATAACGCTACAAATGCAAATGTGGCAAACAGACTTGTTAGGCGTGATGCAAGTGGCAGGGCGCAGGTATCAACCCCTGCTGTTACGGCTGATATTGCAAACAAAGGTTATGTTGACACAAGCTTTGTACGCTCCAATGCCGACAGCACACTTTCGGCAAAGCTCACGGCACAGTCAAATACAAGCTATACAAGCAGACAGGTGCGCAATATCGTCATATGGACTTCGGGTGATACTCCGCCTTCCACCTCCAACGGTGATATTTTAGTAAAAATATTTTAGGGGTGATTTTTTGAGCAGAACAGTTTCATTTAAATATGATTATCCCTATTGCGGATACCGCGAGACCGCAAAGTATGGTAACCAATGGGCGGAGAGCAGAACTACCTTAAACGGAAGTTATACTTACCCGATGGTGTTTAATAATACCGTTCCCGGTGTAAGGCATATAAACATTGATGTTGAGGTGACGAACACAGGATCAGGAACAGTACTTAACCGTTCATGGGACTTTATTGTCTACCATCAAAGCTACGGCTGGATTGACATTCATACCTTCACCATGCCGTCCGATGGACTGTACACCGTTGATTGTGATATTCCAAACTACAATATAACAAAATTTGCCGTTGTGCCCTCATCCAATCCGGGCAGTAGCAGAGAGTGGGAAAGCTGGTTCGGTGTCAAGCAGCTGACCATAACTGAAACCGTGACCACAGCGGATTTGGTAACGGGTGAATTTCAATATGGAACATTCCCAAACCGCTACGGCATAGAACAAAGGCTAAATGAGGTCTATATAAACGCAGGAGGAACGCTGACCAAGGCAAACGACATCATTGTAAACATTGACGGCACACTTGTTTCACTGCCAAAGGTTTATTCGGGATATTTTCAGTCGGTTTCTGAACAGATGAAGGTATTTGAGTTTACACCTGCGGTATCTGCAAAGTATATGATTGCGCAGAAAAGGCTCTCAGGGGACCACGAGATTCGGCTGTACGACAGCAACTTTAATCAAATATCTGATAACTACTTTTATTCACAGGCTTTCGCACTAAACAGCGGAAGCCTTTATTATATATCGGCAACACATTATTACTATAACAGTAATGTAGGTGAAAGCTAC
>JAAZFB010000285.1 GCA_012511915.1 Clostridiaceae bacterium | reverse complement strand
CAAATAAAGAGGTATAATAAAAATTACTATTTTTACTATTAATACTAATCTCAAATTAAAACATCAACAAAAACTTGTCCTTTTCCCGTCATGCTTCATTTGAAGAACCCACCTTACCTGACGAGAAAAATCATACGTTTTAATATTTACCCTTTAATTGAATATTAGTGCAAAAAAGAAAATGTGAAAGGTTTTGGAAGCTGATTTTATGATTAAAACGCAAAATCTTGTTTTTAGATACGGTGATGAAAAACAAGACGTATTAAAAAACATTAATATAAACATTAGCGACGGGGAATTTGTTGCGATTTTAGGACATAACGGAAGCGGAAAATCTACTTTGGCAAAGCATTTTAATGCCATCGTTCTACCTGTGGGCGGAACTGTTTATGTTTCCGGTATTGACACAAAAGACGAGGACCGTCTCTATGATATTCGGCAGACTATAGGAATGGTGTTTCAAAACCCCGACAACCAAATCGTCGCAACAATCGTTGAAGAAGATGTTGCATTTGCGCCGGAAAACATGGGCGTCCCGTCAGAACAAATACGCAAAATAGTTGATTGGGCGCTTGATACGGTTGGTATGACTGATTATAAGAAACACGCCCCCCCCCTTTTGTCAGGCGGGCAAAAGCAACGGATAGCAATTGCCGGTGTGCTTGCAATGAGTCCGAAATGTATAGTATTAGATGAGCCGACTGCAATGCTTGACCCAATAGGGCGCAAAGAGGTTATGGACACTTTGTTGCATCTTAATAGAGAAAACAACATGACAATTGTGCTTATAACTCACAATATGGACGAGGCGGTTAATGCCGACCGCATAGTTGTTATGAACAATGGTGAAATTGTTAAAGACTCAACACCACGTGATGTATTTTCCGATGTGGCAGGGATAAAGGCTTTGGGTCTTGATGTGCCACAAGTTACCGAACTTATGTATGAACTGCGTGCCGAAGGTATCAATGTGCCCCAAGGAATATTAACAATAGAGGAAGCTTGCGAAGCGTTATCGGGGGTATCATATTGATTATCAAGGCAGAAAATATCAGTTATACGTATTCAGAGGGCGGTCCTTTTGAGAGGGATGCTCTTTATGATGTCTCAATGACAATAAATCAAGGTGAATTTATCGGTATTATCGGTCATACCGGAAGCGGTAAGTCAACGCTTGTTCAACATTTTAACGGTTTATTAAAGCCGACAAACGGGCGTATTATTGTCGACGGAATAGATACTTCTGAAAAAAAGGCTAATTTAAAGCAAGTCCGAACAAAAGTAGGGCTTGTCTTCCAATATCCCGAACATCAGCTATTTGAAGAAACGGTCAGGCAAGATATTGCCTTTGCGCCGATAAACTTGGGGCTCTCAGAGCTTGAAACAAAAGATAGAGTTTTGTGGGCTTCAAACCTTGTCGGACTAACCGAAGATGTATTAGATAAATCCCCTTTTGAAATATCCGGAGGTCAAAAACGACGTGCCGCAATCGCCGGTGTTCTTGCAATGAAACCCGATGTATTGGTGTTGGACGAGCCTACCGCCGGCCTTGACCCAAACGGACGTAGTGAAATATTATGTCAAATAAAAAAGCTACATAATGATACGGGCATAACGGTAATATTGGTTTCCCACGGTATGGAGGATATTGCGAATACTGTAGATTATATATACGTTATGAATAACGGTTCTATTTCAATGCAGGGCACACCCGTTGACGTTTATTCACAACATGAGCAACTTGAACTGATGGGGCTTGATGCCCCCCAAATCACAAAGCTTATGAAACAGTTATACGGCGTAAATGTATGCACGGTATCAGCCGCAAAAGAATATATTTTGGGGGTGGCTAATCGTGCTTAAAGATATAACACTCGGTCAGTATTTCCCCGGCACCTCGCCATTACATCGGCTTGATGCAATGATAAAAATTATTCTATCAATTATATATTTGGTATTAATATTCCTTGTAAAAAACTTTCTTGGTTACGGAATTATAGCAGCCTTTATATTTTATATTATTTGGTTATCTAAAGTATCGGCTAAATTCGTGTTTAAGGGTTTAAGACCACTCTTGGTTTTTATTATATTTACTGCAATTTTGAACCTATTCATGACCGGCGGGACACCTATTTGGCAATGGGGTTTTTTAAAGCTGACACAAGAAGGCATTTATTTCGCATCTTTTATGATACTCAGAATCGTTTTTTTAGTAATCGGAACTTCAATGCTTACATACACTACTTCGCCGGTTGCACTTACTGACGGTATTGAGCGTTTACTCAAACCCTTTGGCAAAATGGGCATGCCCACACACGAGTTAGCAATGATGATGAGTATTGCCCTCCGCTTTATCCCTACTTTACTTGAAGAGACGGATAAAATAATGAAAGCTCAAATGGCAAGGGGTGCGGATTTTGAAAGTGGTAATTTAATTAAAAGAGCAAAGGCACTAATTCCCTTATTGGTCCCGCTCTTTATAAGTGCTTTTCGAAGGGCGGATGAACTTGCTATTGCAATGGAATGCCGTTGCTATCATGGTGGGAAAAACAGAACACGATTAAACCAATCCAAAATAGGTAAAACAGATATCTATGCATGTGCAATATTTTCTGTGTTTGCGCTGTTGGTTGT
>JAAZFB010000284.1 GCA_012511915.1 Clostridiaceae bacterium | reverse complement strand
TCTTTTTCTAGTTTTGTGATACAATAAAAACATGAATATTTTACAACAAATTTTTAATGATCATTTTAATAAGCTTTCGGACTCTGGTATTACAATTCGTGATACTGTTTTTGAGAATGTAGAGAAAATGCTTCACTGTGGTGATTATGATTATGGTTTTGCTGTTTATGGCTGTGAACACTGCGGCAAACTAAAATTAGTCCCTTTTCATTGCAAAAGTCGTTTTTGCACTACATGTGGCAATCTTTACTCCATTCGCCGTTCAACTGCAATGTCTTTTAAGCTTATTCGATGTTCTCACAGACACTGTGTTTTTACCATTCCGGAGGAACTGCGCCCTTTTTTCGCAAGGATCGGTCTTTGCTTGGTTGCCTCTTTCACTCCGTTCGTGATGTTTTATTAAGAATGTTTCACAAAATCAACAAGACAGAAAACTTTACCCCCGGTTTCATCTGTGTTCTTCATACCTTCGGCAGAAGTTTACAATGGAATCCTCATATTCATGTTCTGATTTCAGAGGGTGGTGTTGGCAATTATACTGTTTGGCGTCCTGTTAAACACTTTAATTATACCTTGCTCAGAAATTCCTTCAGAACCGCCCTTTTGAATAATATGGAACGCAAATTAGGCAAATCCTTTAAGAAAACCAAAGCTTACATATACAAAAACTGTCCCAACGGTTTCTATGTTTATGCTAAACCTACTCTATGCGACAATAAAGAAGTAATTAAATACATTGGCAGATACTTAGGCAGACCTGTTATTGCTACTTCTCGCATTGATATTTATGATGGCAATTATGTTACATTTCATTACAACAGACACGAAGATAATAAATTAGTTATTGAAAAGGTTCATGCTACTGAATTTATTAAAAAGTTAATTATTCATATTCCCGAAAAGCATTTTAAGATGATTAGGTATTATGGTGTCTATGCTAAGCATCATAAAAACTCCGATAAACTCTTTATGTCCGTTTCCAATAAGCAGAAAGAATTCTTAAAAACGTTCAACAATTGGAGAACCTCTTTATTGCTCTCTTTTGGATATGACCCTCTTTGGTGCGATTGCGGTCATTCAATGTCTGTTTTGGAAATTTGCCATAAAGGCACTCCGTTAATTGAAAAATATCGAAAACTTTATGAAAGTGGTGGTACATAGTGAAACGGGTAAACTTCCGATGTGAAAACTGCAATAAAATTGATAATGTTCCTTTAGAAGCAATACAGTTTTGCGAAGAGATGGATGATGGTGACCCTCTCATTCCTCCAAAATTCGAGTGCAAATACTGTGGTGGCGTTATTAGTCCAATATACTACAAAAGTATTTATGGATACATATACAAATGGGAAGATTCACATTCTTAATCAATTAACAGAGTATTTTTACAATTCAATTTTCAAAAGGGGTTGCACACCCTTATTTGTTGTACCATTTTTAACTTTTTAACATTATGTAAACCAATTTTCAAATTGCGTATTTTCCTATAACGTAAAACAAGACGGCAATCAGCCGTCTTTTGATATGTTTAGCCCTCGTTTGATAAAGTGCACTCCTCGTCTATTATCTCGTCAAGCCTTCGTTCAATTTCATCATGCATTGCAACCTTAGCAAGAACAAGCTCGCTTATAAGTATTTGTTTTGCGTTGCATAGCATTTTTCTTTCGCTTGTTGACAAACCCTTTTCTTTGTCCCTTAGCATAAGTGATTTTACAACGTCTAAAACATCCAAAATGTTGCCGGAGCGAATTTTAATCATGTTTTCGCGGTATCGCTTATTC
>JAAZFB010000283.1 GCA_012511915.1 Clostridiaceae bacterium | reverse complement strand
TAGCAGAAAAAAGCGGACTCAACAGCAAAGCTAAGCAACAAATGGAGCATGCATTTGATATGTCTCTAAAATAAACTCAACAGAACTACTTGATAAAATCGCCCTTGCACAGCTAAGTACAAGGGCGGTTTTTCTCTATATTCGAACGATATTATTGCCTTATTTCTGCCTATTAACAGGAGAATATTACCGCTCAGAATTATAAAACGCGAGTGAAACTGGGTGTCACCAAAGGATGTCTGTTGTATTTGCAAGCAATGCCTTTGTCATTACAAATGACTCCGGCGCTTGTCATGGGGCAGCCCCGAACCCCCGGCAAAAAGAAAGGATGAAATTTAACTGCGGCCCAGCGAGCATACACACAGAATTTGGTGACGCACCGCTCTACAACGAAAACGCCCAGCGCGTTCTCAACGCGTGCGATGACCTCATGATGATCTGCCTACCGAGGGGAGAGGAAACCTGATTGAAAAGATTATGCCCCGGTCGGATAAGTACCGACTGGGGCATGGTGTAAACATAATGGGAAATTGATTAAAAGATACACTCTAAAGCAATTTGTTCTTTTTTATATACTTTTCAATCTTTTTTTGTTTGTCTTTTTCTCTTTTATCAGCATTCCAAGGTTTTACACAAAATTGAGGAAGTAAAAAACCGGTTAGTACAGCGAAGCCAGCACCATCAACATATGCAATATATTCATCTACATTTTTCCCAAATGTTGTGGTTGCAATGTTAGATACTATTTGCGTGACAAAATTCCAAGAAGCATCACAATAAGCAAACTGTAGAAAAACAAATACTAATAGAGCTAAAAAATAAATAAAAATGATAATCGGCATAACATACCACTTCAAAATGAAGATGGGCTTAATTTTTTTCTCAGCAAAAGAATATACTCTTTCTCTGCTTGTCTCTAAGTCCTGTTCTCTACGTCTGAGTTCTTTGATTCTTTCATCGAGTTCCTTTGACTTTTTTTGATTATTTGTCGAAACTGCTTCGACCGTTTGATTTAGAACTTCAATTTGTTGATTTTGATGCTCGGTTTCTACAGTGAGAGAAGAAATTCGGCTTTCTTTTTCTGTTAATTCATTGGCTAAATAATTTTGACTGAATGATTGAACTTTCTGATAAAACTCTTGATCTGCATTAGATTGTTGTGTTACGTCCTGAAACTCTCCATCACAAATAGCAGATACTAATATTTTCTGGGAAGATATATCTTCAGTTATTGAACTTATACCAGAAAGAATGATATTTGCTTTTTCGGCTGATATTTGATGCTTGGCAGGATTGATGTTTATAAAACTAACAAAGCTATTGAAATCGTTTTGAGACCTTCCGCAAGTTTTAACTAATATCAAAAACAATTGGCTTGGATATATCACAACAGGATACTCACATTCCTTACGATCCATATCCCAGTATCGAAGCGCTTTATCAGATGATACAAAGAATATATCTTTCGTTTCGTTCGCATTATCGCGAAGCATCTCAATATACCTTACAACGGTCGCATCATGACTGTCCTTTAGCGAATAATGATCATCTTCAGGAATATAGATTGATTTAAGCTCGCGCTTTTTGTTCTTTATTGAATTTGAATAACCATTTCTTTTTATTTTAAACTCATCGGAATCAAACACAGCTTTCGGGACCATCTCATCATCAATAATTTTATAACAATTAATAATAGAAGCGTATAACGATTTAATGTATATTTTGAAAAGGCTTATGGGTAAAGATGGATGATCACAACGCCAGTTTTCGAAAAATGAAAAAATGTTGTAATCAGCAATATTCTCATACGCACCCGAATATACATTGCCCCTTGGATATTCAACAATCTGTGAAATATAATAATCAATTGTATCAAAGAACTCTTTTTTGTATTATGAGAAATAATCAACTTCAAATTAGCTTGAACGCATTTTTTTAGAAAAGCATCGACAACACGTTTTCGTGATTCACCGTTTATGCCCGCAGCTCTGAATATGATATTGGTATCTAAATATATTTCCCGCCGCCGAAGGCTATTAACTAATAATTTATTCGGCTTATCGCCGTTCACAAGCATGCAATATTCCAGACAACTAAATACAATGTTACTGAGGGCGATATTTTTTTCGTAATTATCCCAATCAATAAAATTATGTACCATTAATAATTCAGTATCTTCTAAAATACTCATATCGACGGAAAGCTCACAGCTTGTGTAATTGCCTTGCCCTTTACCATAAATCAACAGTTTGTAAGAATTTATATTTGTTGTCGTAAGCTCATACAAGTATTTATAAATTGCTTCTGAACATTTTTCTTTTTCACTTATTTCGAACTGCTTAATATATAATTCAATATAAAATTCAATGGTTTTTTTTTGCAGTTCAACTGTTTCCATATATACCTCATCCAGCAATTGATAGCAATTTTCCTTATCAATTTCAACAACACGGAATACCCTTTTATGTTGTTTTATCAATGAAGATACTTCGCCATTTGAAATGTGGTACTTGTAAATATCTAACAACTCACTGGCAATGTCATTGATTGACATTGCGGTATTATTCTTTTTGACAAAAATGCACTTAACCATTTGTAATTGTGATTCTAAAGCTAAATACACATTGCTGTTTTCAGAAAAAAGCGTTGCGGCAAATCTAAAAATATCTTTTTGCATTGCAATATCATTTTTAATTGGAGTAGACAAAACGCTCATTTTTTTCTCCTTTATATAAGATTGATTTTTGAAAATGAAGGATTTTCTCACGCCTTATTTGATTTGATAATAATTCATATATGAAAGAATAGTGGCCATAACGATTTTATACTCATTAATAGCTGTTTTGTTACGACCACACTATTAACTATTCATTATTGCTATAATACGAATTCTATCGTTTTCACTTTTTCCATGGCCTCGTCTTTCCAAGCCAGCCGCGCTCTTGCCAGTAATCCTTTTCGACAGGGGAGGAATCCCAGCCTTTAACATGAGTCATCTTCATAATGTTAAAGATGAAATTAGTTTTGAAACCGATGAGTGGCGGTTTTGAGCAATCGATCTTTGAGGCAATGTGATCGATTTCTTTTTCAATTTTCGCTTTTCGTTCTGGTTTTACCATATCCCAGTTCATTGCTTGAACGGGCAACCCGTAGGTCTTTATGTAAGTAACACCCCAGTAAAACAGGGAATCCTTAATCGGCTGCATAGCCTTTTTGCAGGGAGCACCCGCCGAAGCGGAGAATACAACAGCGCGTTTTGTAAACATCCACTCTTTCGGACGGTGCACCATCCAGCAGTCAAACAGCAAATCAAGAAACGACTTCATTGCACCGGACGGCGCAAGACAGTAGTTCGGCGTCGTGAGTATAAATAAGTCTGCCTGCTCCAGCGCGTCAAGAATAATCTTCTTTTCACTCCAGTAAGGGCATTTTGTTTCGTCCTCAATGCAGGAGTAACACCCCAAGCAGAAATGGTTCAAATCACGCGGCAGAAAGAATTCAGTAATATCTTTTTCTTCTGCCAGCTTGTCAGCTAACATCCGTCCCATATGATAGCTGCTACCTTTATGATTCTGACCGTGAATCAGTACGATTTTCATAGTGCATCTTCTTTCTAAACACAACTGCTAATATCAGACCTTTTAAAACTTAATAACCTTCGGAGCATCAGTAAATGACGAGAATGTTGCCATAGCGTCCTTAAGATAGAACACCTCGTTGTTGCCGTCACCGGGCTTGTACATTTCCGCAAGCTCAGGGTATGCGGCGAGAAGATGCTTTTCTGCTTCGATATTATCGTCAGAAACGGCGGTTGCCGCAACACGCAGCCATTTGCCGCCCATAATCGCGCAAATCTCGATTTTCGGGTTTTCGTGCATTTGTTTTGATACGTTCTTCTTGCGTCCGGTCTGAATGTAGAGCTTGCCTTCGAAAATATCTACCGTTCCGAACGGACGTACACGCGGATGATCTCCATCAACAGTCGCAATGTAATAGGTTTTGCAAGCTTTCAAAAATTATATACTTCGTTCATGATTGTTTTCTCCATAATCAGTTTCAATATTTCTGTGTCCGCAGGGCAGAAGTGATATTGAGGGATTTCTGCCGGGGTAATCCACTTGAGATCATTGTGTTCAAGCAGTTTAGGAACACCATCGGCTATCGTGCAGTTGAACAAGGTTAAGCTGATTGTAATGTCGGTATATTCATGTACAACCTGGGTGAACACATCCGCCGGTGCAACCGTAATTGCCAGTTCTTCCTGACATTCGCGTATAAGCGCTTGCTCTTTTGTTTCGCCGGGCTGAACCTTTCCGCCGACAAACTCCCACAGCAGTCCGCGCGCCTTATTAGCCGGACGCTGGCATATCATAAATTTATCTTTATCCCGTATCAGAGCGGCGGCTACTTCAGTCATGGTTATCCTCTTCCTGCTTTAAATCTTTGGCAATTAAGCTCTTCGCCACTTAGATTTCTTCAATCCCTAAGCTTTTTAAATACTGATAAGTTCCATCATAAAATTCCGGAAGACGTGTGCTGTCCTCCCAAAATCCACTGGGAGTTTTGTTTGCATTGCCTTTTGGCACGCATATTACCATTCCGGACCTGGCACGTGTAAGCAAAACGCGGTATGCATTAAGCATGTACTTCATTAGTTCCTGTTTACTCTCTGTATTTGCTATTTGTTCAACCCACTTTGTTTTTCCATTAAATCTATAATAGTGCCACTCACCATTTTCATATCGCATATCTGCATCCCATAATAGGCAAGTATAGTCCAATTCCAACCCTTGTACCTGTATTTCAGTTGCAGCGTCTTCCAAGTAATTTGATGATCGTGTGTCAACTTTATCTTCAAGAAACCAGTGAACTGCGTTTTCATCACCGGTCGGCAGTATGTGTACAGCTAACGGCTTATATCTCGCGGATTCTTTTGTCACAAGTATTCCTGTGCGTTCTGTGCCTCTCACCTTACTGTTTAGCCATTTTTTGGCCGTTTCCATATCTCTTGTCAAAACAATAGGGTATTTATCTTTTATTTCGCTATAGATTTCTGATGCGTTATTATCAAATGTTAAAAGCGAATGAATAAAAGCGGAAAGTTTTTCTGCTCTGTATGAGCGTAGCGAAACTCCAAGATGTAAACTTTCAGAATAAGTTACATTTTTATTATTTTCTAAGAGTTCATTGACCTTACCTTCAGCATATTCAGCTTCTGTTAATTTTGGAGAAATATAGACTTTCCAATGAGAGAATTTTTCATTCAAGGCATTGATCCACTCGGAGATGCCGCCCTCTCCTGTATTAATTTCCTGGCCTCCGCCAACAAGGCATACAATAGTTGCCCAGTCCTCTCTCAGGTCGAGTGACCATATCAAGAAAGCCGCCTCAGACATCGGAAAATTGGGAACTTTTAGCTTATTGCCATAAGTTCCGCCTCTTTTAAGATAGTCTGCAAGTCTTTTGTGTGTCCAAGAACGCTGAGCTTCATCAAAAATGGCAACAGGCTCTACTTCACCAAAACCGGAATCTGCCATTTTTACAGCCTTATTTGGATCAATTTCAAGGACTCCATTTTCAACAGGATTTTTTATCTTAGCCAGCATATTATCCCGGTAGCGATGGATTATTTGAACAAATTTTCCAACTTCACGACGAGAGTCGGATAATTTCTTTTTCTCATTTCTTTCATTACATTTTATGTAGTTATCTTTTGCCAACGCCTCAGTCAAAACGGCTACTAACGGTCCGTTTCCTGATAAATAGACAGCCTCTTCATCTTCAACAGGGATATCGTTGCCCTGGTATGTTTGCTTTACCGAAACATCAAGCCCAACAAGTGTTTTCCCCGCACCGGGGACTCCGGTTACAAAACAAATACCTTTTTCTTTTTTTGCCTTGCATTGCTGAATTACACTCAAAATATAGGAAATTGTTTTGTCGGTGGAAAGCTTATCTGCCTCACGTCTTGTAATATTTTCGACAGAATGACTTTCATACAACGTCCTGGCGGCGTCGATGATCGTGGGAGTAGGGGCATACGGACTGAAAATCCATTTTTGATTAACGGGTGTCTCGTTTGGGAATCTGATCAATACTTCCGAGATTATATCCACAATGCTATTCTCACCCCTTATCAAAGGATTAACAACATTATCGTCATATACTGACATTTGAATGGATGTGGAAGATTTACTATATTTTGTTGCAATGAGAATTGGTACAATTACTCTGTCCTGACTAAATTTATGGAAGTTTTTCAGATCGAGAGCATAATCAAGCACTTGATCCACATCTGTCTCTAATATTTTTGATTCTCCAACTTTAAACTCAAGACAAAAAACGATACCTCTAAAAAGTAATACAACATCTATTCTTTTGCCTAAACGTGGAATATCATATTCAAATATTATTTGCCCGTTATCGTCTTTCCATATAGCAAGAACTTTCTGCATTATGGATATTTCAGCTTTCCACGCTTCTCTTGTAGTTGTAAAGGCATCACCGTGATAATTATCACTATCACACAGTAGCCCAAATATTGCGTCTATATCTCTATCTAATAATGTTTTGAAATCACTTATATATAAACAGCGTGGATTCTTATTCTTCATGATAAACTCCTCACTTTGAAAATCTTACATCTACGGTGCCCTTAACAAAAAAATAAATCTTTCATTTCTCCGTGGCTCCGCCAGACTTTGTCCAAGCCTCGACTTCTGATTTTGGTCGCGGGCATATTGCGGTTGGCGATCCGGTTGAGCAAGGTATCGCGGCTGACGCCGAGATATTCCGTAATTTCTTTCATGGAGTACCAGCGTTCGACTGTTTGTTCCATTGTGATTTTCTCACTTTCACATGAGCCAATAAATATACAATTTACATTATACTCCAATGTGACAAATAAATCAAAGATTTATACGGATTTATGTGGCATTTTGATGAAAAGACATATAAATGTCGAAATTAGCAAACCCATTTCATAATTAGGCTGCTATGCGGTGCTTTTAATCGGCACCACATAGCAGCTTTTAATCGTTTTTTTGCAACATAGAGTGAATGAAAAATAAAGAAAAAGCTCTTGGAAGCGGCAGCTTCCAAGAGCAACTGGCGGAGAGGGCGGGATTC
>JAAZFB010000028.1 GCA_012511915.1 Clostridiaceae bacterium | reverse complement strand
GTGTTGATCCATTACTTCGCGGATTGATTTCTGTCCGCTGTCACTGGTTTTCTCCCAACCCATAGAAGGCACACTGCCACCCACCCCGGCCCGGTAAGTCCAGGAGAGTGCCCCGCATTGCTTATCAAATGATTTAGATACTCTGTTCGGATTTGGCGTTATGCCGTAATTTCTTTTTTTCATCTCCCCACTCTTTTCTGTATGTTCAACGTTATTTCTTTTTTCTTACCAGGTAATCAGCTGCGTTCTGTCCCGCCTCATCCACTGATCCTATACGGTTTTGTTTCAACCAGGCTTCGATCTCTGCCCGATCGAAATAAATCGTCTTGCCGTTAGGCTTGTAGTGCGGTATTTGTCCGGCAGATGTAGCCTTGTAAAGCCAAGATTTTGATAGGCCGGTGAGCAGAACAACATCGTCGAGCTGCAGCACGTTTTTCGCGGCCAGCAGCGTTAATTTCTCCACCCGGTCCATTCTCTCGATTAGCTGCTGCATTTCGCTCATCTCGATTTCCTCCCCATAAATTCAGTCAGATCTTTCTTGCTCACGAAAATTCTACCGCCATTTGGTTTGACACTCTTTAGCTTCCCATTCCGGGTTAATAATCTCAGGTGCTCCTCGCAGAAACCAGTAATCTGAGAAACCTGAGTAATCGTAAAAAAATCTCCATTCATAATGTGCCTCCTTTCTTATTAGGAAAAAAAGGCATCATCTCGTACTATTTAACGCAGCATCACGCAACAATACAGCGCTTAACAAAATACATATTTTGCCTAAATACGTGTAAAACAGAATGGTGGCTGTTTTGAGAGTATAGAAACTATCTATATCAATAGGTGTGTTATTTTAGTTTAAGGCACAAAAAAACGCTACCTCTTTACGAAGTAGCGTTATATAATATCGGTGATGTCGGTGATCACTCCGGGGGATCTCTTTCGTGTTCAATCTGCGCCCTTATCCGTTCATCATTCTCTTTCCGCTTCTGTTCGGGATCAACTTTCTTCACCGCCTCCTTTATCGGTGTACCGCCTCCCACTTCTTTGAGAAACTTCTTTTGGGTGGGTGGGTCGAATTTCAGGATTGTACTTGCGTCCAAAGTCCGTATCGTTTCGTCTCCAGTTAAAACCTTATCTCTTGCATCCGTAGGTAGCGCATCAATCACCTTTGAAAAGTCGGCGCTTCGGAGTATTGTGTTTTTGCCTACGCCATATTCATCGGCAAGGGTTCTGCTTGTATTGCCCTCTTTTTGGTTGTTCCCAATTTTGAACTCACCACTTTTTGAATATTGCTTTCCCTTGAAAGAAGTCGAAATCTTTTCCGTCTCATACCGCTTACCCTTCAAATAAGCTATCTGATTCGGGTTGAGGTTTCGTCTCCCTAATTGGTTGCTGATAATCCAGTTTAGAGCGCGTTCTCGGCTCTTAAATTATTTCTGAACCGTCTCATCCAAATATTCCGTTCTGTTTGTCCACCGCATCGCGTGTGGCTGCAACCACGATCTTACCGTATATTTGTGTGGTTGATATTTTAGTATGTCCCAGGAGCTTGCTCACCACCTCGATTCTTGTACCCAGTGTGAGGTTGAGCGTCGCCGCTGTGTGCCGGCTACAGTGAAATGTTATATGCTTGTTGATTCCCGCGGCCCTTACCCACTCTTTTATTGCCGGGTTGGTGTACTCATTTTTGGGTAGGTGGTAAACCAGTTCCCCCGGATTGGCGCCCGGATTGCTCGGCAACCACTTCACCGCCTCGGCGCTGATTTGTAGGGTGATCTCTCTTTCTGTTTTCTCCATGCTAAAACGAAGCTCAACCTCTCCATTTTCTGAGGTCCGCACATTCTCCCAGCGTAGTTGTGAAACGTCGCTGTATCGTAAACCAGTCAGGCAACAAAATAGAAAGGCCTTTTTCACCTCGTCATTACGACAATCCACCTTGATCAGCTTTTTCAATTCGTCGATGGTCAGATACTCTCTCGTTCCCGGCTCCATTTTCGGCTTAGTGCTTCTCTTTATCGTCTTAATCGGATTCGCTTGAAGGATCGAGTCGCGGACCGCATCCTCCAGTACATAGTTGAATTTACTGAACAGCTTGTGTTGTGTGTTTTTGGAAATGTACTTTGATCGCTTGTTCTTGTTGAGGTTCATGTTTACCGCGGTCCGGAGGTAGTCGATGAACCCCTGCACGAAGTCGGCATCAATCTCTTTGAAGGTCGTCTTTTCGCCCTTGAAAATGCCCAGGTGAAGCGCCAGGCTCCTGAAATTGTAATAATCACCCTGCTTGCTTCCGGATCGCTCCAGCTTCTCATCCGCTATCTTATAAATGTAGGGTAGGATCTTGGCATTTGATTTAATGGTTTTGCCCTTCAACCCAAATTTACCGTTTTGAATATCCACGATGCGTTGAGCCTGGACCGCTGCAGCTGTTTGCAGTGTTGCGATGTTTTTGTTTTTATCCGCATCCGTTCTCTCCGGGATCAGATAAAGTTTCAAAAATTCATAGGTTCTCTTTCCGTCGTCGTAAATATCCAGGTAGATGGATTGGTTTCCGTTTGCTAATTCTTTGAACCTGATAGCGACCGGTTGTTTTGCTTTTAAGGTTTTTTTCTTTCTCATCTTGTTACCTAAATTTATTTGTTACCCACCACAAATATAGCGGGTTTTTTGTTACCGGTAACAAACGAGTAACAAAAATGCACCAAAAAAGAGAGAAACAAAGGAAAATAAAACCCTCATTTCTCTCAATTATTGTTTTCTGAAAACGTTTGCTGTATTGCCTTTCGTTTACTTTTCTTTATCTCTTGTTTTCATTGGTGATTTTAACAAAATACGTCAAAGCCAAACAGCCCCATTATTTATCTGAAAGGATACAAAAGTGATCCCGGTTCATTAAGACGCAAATTTAGTCAAAAAGTTTAACCGACACAAATAATATTGCAGATGGGCCGGAAGGAATTG
>JAAZFB010000282.1 GCA_012511915.1 Clostridiaceae bacterium | reverse complement strand
GTGTGCTACCCGTATAATTTGCGACTTGTTCTTGGATTGCATTAAAAACTAAAGTACAAGCATCAACCATATCATCATCTGTTCCGTTGGGAAAAGCTACAAGTTGCTCTAAAAATTCATATTTATTTCTACAGCTGCTCCAGATACAGACTAAACCATTGGCACAGGCAACAGATAAAGGTCTGGCACGGACAGCCTTATCGTTTGGTACGCCGATTGATTTATGGGTAAAACCGTTAAACAGCTTTTTATTAAAATGTTCTTCTAAATATTTGCCTGCGGCTGCGGGCTGTAATTCTGTTACAATTTCGCAAGTTCTTCCGTCTATTTGCGCATTCAACCGCATGCGTTTATCGTTCTCGTTGGGCGCTTCCTTAAATACATCTACATCCATGATATAGTATATGCCTTCGTGGTAACGCATTTTTACTCCTGCGGTATAGTTTGATTTTTTCTTTGTAGTTGCGGCTATATCCCAACCACGCTTTGTGATTCCATTTGCAGGTATATCCGCAACTTCTCTTATGCACCCGGGCTTGAACAAATCTCCTGCCGGCATTATATCCCAACGCCCTTCTAACATCTGTGCCGCAAATACAGGGTCGCCCGAAATTTCCAAATCACGCTTATATGATTCATAATCTATAAACGGGTTATCTTTGGGCAATGCCTTTAAATAAAAAGTATCTTTTCCGCCGCCATCCACAAACCGCTCACGATAGAATGCAACATGTTTACCGTGTGGGTTGGTTGCGGCTGAAGCATTAGCCGTATATCCTATCTGAAATGCTCTTGGCGATTTTCTACACCAGCCGGCTATTTGTTTTCTATAACTTTCAGGATGGATTCCCGTTACTTCATCAAATATCATTTCGGCAATATTTCCGCCTTTATACTTTTCCCATGCACGTTCATTGTCAAGCCCGCAAAAATGTATTGTGCCACCTGAAGGAAATGTTAATATAGCCTTTTCTTCGTCATTTTTAATTATCCTTGATTTTATTAGCGGCTCTATCCATTGATATATTTGCTTACCTACACCACCGCTAAAAGATTTGGCTTGTTTTTCGGCTGTAAATACACGCACATCAAGTCCGTAGGTGTCTGCTGTGGTTAAACCTAAAGCTGATAACATATAACTTTTCCCGGAGTTACCTGAACCTCCGTATAAGCCCTCTTTTGGGATTATGGGTCTGTCTGCGATAAAAGATACATCTACACCGTGCCTATCGCCTAAAAGCATAATAAATTCACGCATTGGCGTATATTTTGGTTGTTGGCGCATGATCATGAAAAATGTTTGCTTGTTAGACAAAGAAAAGCCTGCAGGCAGTAATGAAGATAGAGTGGGTGTAAAAAGCTCCGCAAACTCTCTTTTTTCCGCATCGGTCATTGTAACTATAATGTCATATATTGCATCATCCATCTGCTTCATCTTGTTCACCTACCTTCCCTTTATTTGAAGCAAGTTCGCTAAACAGTGCAAGTATACCCTGAATGTTTTGTTCGGGTGTAACATATTGGTTATCGTTTGCAATATCTACGTCATCCGACATGCTTACGTATTGGAATACATTTACGTTTCCGTTTCCGTGTACGGCATTGATTTTACTTACGTGTGAAAAGACTTCTCTTGCCCAGCGAAAGATTGCGCTTCGCTCGTCTGTGTTGTCCTTGCATATAGCTAAATACTTACTTTCGGATATATTCAAACGGTCGTACAAATAAAGCATGGCGGGAAAATCTCCGTTAAACCCCAACTCGGCAATAAGCTGATAAACACTTTCAGAATCAAAGCTGTTTTGGTGTGCAACGGGCTTTTTGCGACAAACTATGTTGGCCCATACAGCCTTGCCTATATCTGCATTATAGATTTTACCGTCACCTGATGTTATGGGCTTACGAAAATCACCCAAAAAAACACACAATTCTTCATAGTTTCGCACATCGATCTCGCCCTTTACCTCAGAGAATGCCATTGGCTCGCCTTGTTCGTTTATATACCTTATTGTCATTATTCTTCATCCCATTCATCGCTTATTTCTTGCTTTTTATTTCTATATTCGGCAACGGCTTTCATCCTGTCGCTTGGTGTAATATTAGCCATTTTGTTTGCTTCGTATTCTAACTCGACAAAATCCCCTAATTTATCTAAAAACTTATCATCGAATATTTGCTCGGTTGAATATTCTTTTATGGCTATGGCGGTAGTTTCTTCTGGCGATAGTTCGTTCATTTTGCATATTGCATTGAACAGCACTTCAACACCTGCTTCGACTATAACCGTGTCCTTGTGCATCGCTTCAGGGTTTACCAAATCACGACGTTTACGCATTTGGTATGCCGCAAATTCATAATAGTGTTCACGGATATAAGAAAGCCGTGCCATCGTTAGTTTTGTTATTGACATTTTCTTTCTTACTGATTGCCTTGCTGGTTGATTTTTCATTTATTTACACCCCACTTCCATACCAACTGCGTTTATAGCTGTTGCTGCTGCTGTAATCTGCATCTTCATCATATTCTATTGATGATCTTTCAAGCCATTCATAATAAAACTGTATACAACGTACTTCCGCATCCCTTATTTGTACTTTAACTGGTGCGGCCTTATCATTTTCATCATATGCACGGACAGCTTTTTCTGTTTCATATGCATAGTTTATGAG
>JAAZFB010000281.1 GCA_012511915.1 Clostridiaceae bacterium | reverse complement strand
GCATATAACAGGGTGATATCGGAATATCCCTCTCCTTCGCAGCCAAAATATATTGTGTCATAGGGTCTTTTGTATATCGTTTCACCTTCATATAGTTTTTTGTCCACAACTACAGATTGACTTTCGACAGAAACCACATTTTCATCGTTGGTTGATATAACACCTCTTGCACTATCAGTTGAGGAATTCTGCACGGAGCTCGGCATATCCTCAACATATGCCTGAATCGATTCTTCCTGTGGAAATACAGTTGTGCAACTCAAGACGATTACAAACAAAACTAATATAGATAATGCTTTTCTTGCTTTTGACATATCGACGCACCCCTTTAAAAATTATATTTATATAGTTTCGCATTTACTGCCTCTCCATCGAGAAAAAATATAGACTTCCCGGATGGCGAAAATATAAACCCCTTAGCATAATTAGACTTTGTTATTAAGCTTTGTAAAACTTGTACGCCTTTTTCAGCATCGTAACAAACCAAATAATACCGATTGTTCGTCCCATTCATTGCCAACAAATTCATCGATGGTGATTTCTCATTTTTTATGTAATATATTTTATCATCCTCTATGAACACCCCGTATGGGACTTCGTCATTTATCTTTATCCACTCTTTTTTGAACAAACTAAACACATAAAGTCCGGTGTTTCCCGCCGTGTCTGAAAAGGAGTAAAGATAATCAGAGCTTTCGCAAAAATGAATGCTGCTTATATCGCGTACCCCTAAATCAATAACACTTCCGTCATTGGGCTGGTATCCATACAACATATCTGTTTGGGTTTGTATCAAACTGCGACTATCCTCTGCGTTCCATTTTATCAATCGAATACTAACGTCAAATACAAGCCATTTCTCAGCCAACAAATCAAATATCCTTAAATTTTTGTCGTTTTCATACGCAATGGATACATATCTGCCCGTGTTGGAAAATTCAACGTAAACCTCCCCACTCGGCTTTGGAGAAAGAACGATTGACGAACTCTCTGTTCCGTCGGAGAATAACACCAAGGCATCTCCAACCACTTTATAATCATATTGTGGTTGATTCTTTAATTGTTCGGGCATCGACTCAAACGCATTGCTGTCCTCATCGTATAAATAGTACTTTTCCGTTTCATTTTCATTGAACGAAACGATCAGCTTGTTTTCAAGGAATAACATATTTTCATATCCAACATTGACGACGGGATAATAAACACCATTTTTGTCCTCAACTCCAATTTGCCTGCTTGAGGAGGTGGAGGCACAACCCGAACACATAATCATAATTATCACCGTCCATATCGTATGAAGTAAAAATTTCATAGTATTGTTCACCTACTTTGTCAGTATTAATTCTTTAATTTTACCAATATAGATCTTGTTGCTTGTTACATTCGTGTGTATCCAATTCGTGTCAGAAGAGTCAAGAGCAATATTAATGCCCTGAATTTCACTAAAACCCTCACCCAATTGTGAATTCAGCGACACGACAGTATCTCCACTAAGTAAAGGGGTTTTTCCGATGTAAATGCCGACACCTGCGCTACCTAAGGCATATGCTTTAATATGACTCAAGTCTCCGTTATTATGACCTTCATTCCACCAGTACTGAATGTTTTTTTGGACGTTTGAATATTTGCCACCTGCAAGATCACGCATACCCTGTAATTTACCGTAATCGTATTCGGAATTATGAGCTCCGAACGACACCGCTGAAATTGCATTGATGTAAGCGCCTCGGCTTATCCCCATATTCCCCTGCGCTTCGCTCATTGAGTCAATGATAAATGCTTTACTAAACAAATTTGCACTGTCATACGTTTTTTTCAATGTATCATATGTTGCCTTGTTAGACTCATATATGTTTTTAGTTGTGTTAACAAGCTCACTGGCAGCTACTGCATATGCATTCGGTTGATAAGGAGTGTTCACGGTTATTACCTTGCTAACTTTTCTGCCCATCTCATTTGCATATCCAACACTTACAATTCCTCCCTTACTGTGTCCAACCAAGGTTACGGGAGTACCGTAATAAACAGCCTCGTTAATCATTGTTTTAAGTTCACCTATTTGTTCAAGGTGTCCACCTGTTTGGTTGGAAAACTCAACGCGGAACATTACGTTGACATCTCTTGATAGTAAGAAATTCATTTTTTCACCTGTTTGCATCTTGATAAATTTATTATATTCAGCGGCAGACATCTTTGCTTTACTTCGAGCTGCTTGCAGAAAATCATCATTAAATGTCAGTTGGACCTTTCCATTCCACGTTCGCATACTAATAATTCCAGCACTAATAAATCTATTGTCTGTTTTAAGATTTGCTACCGTGTCACGGAAAGCATCCACATTACTGTTTACACCGTGTACAAAGAAAATCGCTTCACCTTCATATCCCATATAATCAACATAAATGATGGGATTATTTGTAACATATGTGTATAGATTCAGACTCAATGGGTCTGATATTTTTCCCTTATACGCATCTTCCTGCATAAATCTTGCGATTTTCGCATCGTAGAAACGGGATTTTAAGTAATACAGCCCCATTTCGCTATCAAATTCGTATCCTGCGTAACGGAAGGGATTATTTGCTGCTCCGCTTGATTCGAGTTCAACACCGAAAGCATCGTAATAATAGCTTGCAACGACAGTCCCGTTGCCGTCCGTCAATGCGGTTACGTCTGCGTGTCCGTTATAACTATAGACAAGAGTTGTACTGTCAGCGGTACGGCTGAGCAGATTTATTCCATATAAATTCCGCGCAGTCTGGTTGCCACTTGCATTTGTTTCGAGAACAACATCTGCACCTTCGTACAAATACAGCGTAGTTGCTCCGTTGACACTTTTGGAAACACGTAAACCATCAGCATTGTAGGTGTTTACAATGGTTTTGTTGCCCTCATAGGTTTTCACAAGTTGGTTGAAAGCATTGTATTCATTGATTGCCGTGCCGTCCTGTGGCATATCAATGCCAAGTACATTCAGAGCAAATTTGGCTTGCTCTCCTGTTGCAGGAGATAACATTTCCCACATTTCGCTATAAACATTACCGTTGTTGTCATAATTATAGCTGACAGTTTTTATTGATCCGCCCACTTCAAGAACAGTTCTATTAAGCCGTTCCTGCTCGTTGTAGTGATATGTTATAATGGCGGTGTCGCTTTCTTCTGTAATCATCTCTGATTCACGAGTTCCGGCACCGTCATAAGTGTATTCGATCAGTTTACCACTCGGCTCAGTGATTGTTTCAAGGCGATTGACGCCATCGTAGGTGAATATGGTTGTGCCTTTGCTCACGCCGCCGATTGTTTCGGTCTTGGTAAGCTGATTCTTTGCTGCATCATATGTATATTTATAATAATCGACCGTGTTGCTTGAATCATCCCTATTGGTTAAAGTATCAAGTGTACCATCATCATAATAGACATAGTGAGCGCTTGTGTCATTTGCGTTTGTAAGAGATTTCAATGCTCCGTTGTTGTAATATTCATAGACCGAGGGCGTTGCATTTTCTGCATCTTTGACTTCTTTCAATCGCAAAGTTTTATCGTAAATCTTGACGGTAACATTACCCATGGAGTCGGTTGCCTTTTCGGCAACAAATCCTGCGGGCATACTTGCTGTAATATCATACTGATATACAGTTTCGCCAATATTTGGAACGTCTTTTGAAACCACACGATTCAATGCATCATATTTACGTTCGGTTGTGCCGGAATCGTCTGTCATAAATCGTTTGTTTCCGTTGTTATCAAAAAGTTCTTCGATTTTAAGCACGCCGTCAACATAGGTATGGGTCTGTTGCCCATGAACATCAAAGGTATAAGTAAAATTGTTCCCGTTACGATCGGTCATTGAAATCAAACGACCTCTGGCATCGTAGCCGTATATTTCGGTCTTTTCCATAACACTCTCGCCGCCATGGTCATACTTAGAGGACAGTTTTTTGCCTTTGTTATAGATGTAGGTCGTGGTATGTTCATTGCCGTTTGTTTGGGTTAAAATATTCCCATTCAAATCATAGGTGTAGTTGGTGGTTGTAATTTCGCTACCATTTGTCTGATATACAAATTTATTTCTACCCAATTCATCATATTCATATGATGTGGTGTTATTCCTGCCGTCATACTTGGTTTTGACAAACCCGGCATCATCATATGTCTGACCGCTTTTATGTCCAAGCGGGTCGGTAGTATAGAGCAGTCGATTGTTTTTGTCATACTTATACTCTGTTTCTTTTTGAAGTGCATCAACCGACTTCACTTGGGCATGATTGCTGTTATAATACAGGGTTTGAATCAGCACTTCATTTGCATCATATGCCCTAACAAGGCGATTTAGCGGGTCATATTCCGTCCTCTTGACATTGCCTTTGAAATCGGTTTCTGTGTATAGGTTACCGTTTTCATCATAGTCATAAGTTGTAATCGGCGCGGTTCCCAGCACTTGAACTGTATATGGTTGATTCAGGATGGTGTATGTTGTTTCTTTGATGTTCAGTTCGCCGTCTTGTTCAAATCTAACATTTCCGTTCAAATCATATTTGGTATGGGTTGTAATACTCTCCGTTCCATCCGACTTCCTGCGGTTAGTGGAAGTTCGGCGATTTTGATTGTCATAAGTGTAAAACTCTACAACATTACAAGAATCCGATATTATTACAAGATTTCCCGCCGCATCATATTTTGACACAACAGTATTAGACGGCATGGATTCATCGCCATCCGTTGTCAGCATCTTTACTTTATTAAAAGTATTATATTGATATTCCGTTCGAATGCCCTCGCCGTCAGTTTGATATCGAAGTCTGTCGAGTAAATCGTATTCGTTATCCTGCATAAGACAGGATACACCGTCAACCTTAGTATATGTGGTTTTTAAGTTTCCCGCATTGGTGTAAGTGTAGTCCGTTCTTGCTCCTTGTGTGTTATACTCAATGGTTTTATGCCCAATTGCATTATATTCATATTTAGCCGTATATTCCAAGTTGCGTTCATTACTTTCAGGATCAAGGACTGTTTTCAGCAGATTATTCTTGTAATAAGTGTTAGTTGTTATATATCCCATACCGTCCGTTTCTATCAACACATTACCGTTGCCGTCGTAAGTCGTATATTGTGTAATGGTTTTCCATGTATTAGAAAGTGGGTCTAAATATATATCCTCGCTTTGACGGAGCATATTTGTCGCATCATAAACGTATTCGGTGCGGCTCATGTTTGCAAGATTAGCAATATCAGTTGAAAGAGTAGTCAATCCTGCGTTGGCAAGCGTTACCGCACCTGCGTAGTTTTTCGGCTTAACTTCGCCTGTTTTCCTGCCTAAAAGGTCATAATCAGAGAAAATAACACCATTATTAGGATTAATCGTGTACCTTAAAAATCCTCGCTTGTCATAAATGTTTTTTGCAACATTGTTTTTTGCATCTATGGTTTGAATAACATTTCCTGCATAATCATAAAGTTGTGATGCAGTAATAGTCATAGCAGTCCCATATTCATCAACGCCGCTTTCGGCTACGAGAGTTTGCCTGTTCAAATTATCGTAGTCGTAAGTTGTGGTTACTCCTTTGGGCGAAATAGAAGTCCAAAGGTTTCCATTTTTGTCGTAATTTAGTATAGTAGTTACAAATTCCCCTGAAAACGCTGTGCCATCCGCATTGACAACTTCGTCCTCACCCACATAGGTTTTAACGGTCGTAGGCTTGCCGAGGTGATTGTTTACATATTCAACCGTATTCTTCCCTGTTTCAGAATAATACTTTTCTTCTTTGGAAAGGTAGCGGTCATTATCATATTCATATGTGGTTTTACGTCCCTCATTATCAATTACAGTTTTCTTAAGATCATCTAAATAATATGTGTAGTCTATAGTTACTAAATTTGATACCGGCACAACATTTAAAGCTACAGTATTTTTACTCGTAACTTCCTGCACCATATTGCCCTTTTTATTGTACACTTTCTTGACATAACTGTACTGATCGCCATCGAAGGGAGTCCAAACTTCGTCGTAGCGAAGTTTGCCTATATTATCGAAACTTCCGTATTTGTAATAAGTGATATTTCCGCATCCATCTGTTGTGGTATTTATGTCACCATTTTTGTAATAGGTAGTGTATATTATTTTGTTATTAGTAGAATCACCGTTATACTCGCTGATTAAGCGCCCTGCATAGTCAAATGTCATAGTTTGGGTAGTGACTGTGCTTTCGGTTATCTGCTTTGCAACAGTAACTTTCGGTTGCTTGTTTACAATAGTATAATTGTATGTCTCAAGCAAGACGGCGTTTGCATCTGGCACACTTAAATTTTCTTTATACTTAACAGTTTTTACACGATTGAGTTTATCATAAGTATACACATAGACTGCACCGTTAGGCTTTGTTTCGGTTAGAATGTTGCCATAGCGATCATAAGTGAATGAGGTTACGTTATTTTCGGCATCGGTTATAGAGTGAAGAAGCCTGTTTGCGTAATAAGTATGACGCTCTCCAATGGTATTGTCGGTATATCCGTTGTTTGCACCTTCGTTCGCGGCATTATACTGCTTTGGCTGAATTTCCTGTATTTGTGACCCATATATATCATAAACATACCTCAGGATTTCATCACCTGTTGCAGCTTTATTTGTTTGTTTCAGCAGTTGACCATTATTGTTATAGATGAATTCAGTTCTGTGTCCCTTGTCCGTTACGAGAGCAGAGAGCAATCCCATATTATTATACTCACTTGTTGTGACGATCGGGTTCGCCGCTGTGCCTTCAGGGTTTGACACCGTTGTGAGATTAAGGCTTGAATCATAAGTAAATGTTGTAACTCCTTCATCCGGTGCCGTCTTTGTCTGAATAAGGCCTTTCACAGTCAAGTTCGTATAATAGGTGTAGTGGGTCACTGCGTAATCGCTAACGTTAGCAGTTGCCCCCGTTTCGATGAATGGAGGTTTGGCTTCACCCACCGATAATTTTCGAAGATACTTTGCTTCTCTAACAACATTAATATTGTTGGCATCGTAAACGAACCTAACGAAATTCCCATCTTCGTCAAGCGACCATATGATATTGTTTGCAGCATCGTATCCGTATTCCTTAAAACTCAAATCAGGATTGATAATCTTCGTAGGATTACCTCTTTCATCGCGCACATACTCGGTTATGTTGCCGTTGCGATCTGTTGATTTCTTAACCTCGCCGTATTTATTTACGCCATTAGGTAAGAAATACTCGGTTGAGCTTATTACACCCTCGTCATCCTTATTTGTTCGAATGAATTTTGCGGCATCATACAACTCTTCAATAGTGCGAAGATTAGTCCCTCCTGCCGTTATTTCTGCGATAATTGTCTTAGAATTCAAGTCATTGTAAGTGTATTCATACTTTGCACCGTAAATATCGGTGATTGTTTTAACTTTCTGCGTGTCGGCGGCATTGGTGTAATAATCCATCGTTTCGATGATATTAAGGGCATGGTCTTTAATATCCTTCAGATAATGGTTTTTCTTGCCGGATGTATAATATGTGTAGTAGGTATACTTTCCCGTGGAATCGCAAACGCTCGTAAGTCTTCCGCTACCATCGTATCCGTATGTTACTGTTCTACCATATGAATCACTTATTGTTTGTATTCTGTTAGACGAATATCCAATAGAATATACATGACCAACGGCATCGGTTATACTTTGCACCTTGCCTGATGAATTAACAATGATGTTTGTTGAATTCCCATTTCTGTCTGTTATTTTAGACAAATATCCCGTTGTATTACTGCTTGTTGTGTTGAATGTATACTTTGTCTGGTCGGGCATTAACAAGGTATGATTGCCGTTGCTTTCTTTGGCAAGCGTCGCTCTCGAATCCTCGGAGGTATATGTTCCGTTTGAATTCAGTTTAAATATCATCGTGCTACTATCCGGCATCCGAATCATCCGATAATTGTTATCGATTTCTGTATTAACACTACCATCCGAAAGGAGATATTTTCTCTCCAAAGGCTTAATACGTCCCTCGAAGTTAAATGACCACCCTCGACTAAAATGATTATTGAAAGAATCGCGGGAATTGTAGTTTCGGCTTATATTAAATTCTTTTCCCGCAACGACTGTTTTAAGGTCTGTTGATGTATTGCTATAATTCCCCGTTGCACTGTATGTTCCGTTGCCACCAAAGTGGAGTTCTTCGGTAACGTAGACGTATTCTTCATAATCAACCGAAACTGTGTATTGGCGAGATGGGTCGTAGTCGTTATCACCAAAACTTGATACATAGAAATAGAATGTTCCTTCCGGAAGAAGAATTTCTTTATTTGTTGCATTAATATAAACTCCATTATATGGGTCCCACAGGTTTATCATATATGATTTGCCTATTGGCGCATACATATCAAAATAGACATACCCCGGCATATCAAGATATATCTCGTAAAAGTCAATATCGTAAGGATGATATACAGTACCGTTTTTACTCTGATTCAGGCGAATATAAGTAGCGTCTGTATATTCTTGATTTGGTTCATTAGCATCCTGACTGTATAACTCAAATATTCCAGATGTTTTTGTTGCTGAAACCGAGCCGCTTGTCAGTTTGCTTTGTGCTTGCCAATAATATTTGGTAAACGCCGAAAGATATGGAGAACTGTTATTGATTGTTATGCTGTGAGCTTGGACAAGATTTGTGTTTTGTTTTGACTGCGTTAATTCAGAGCTGTCTGTACCCCATACCATCTTTGTTTCTGAATTGTAGTCCGTATCCCACTCAAATTCAAAAGTATTATTCGAAAAATAAGCCGTATAATATACGGGATATATT
>JAAZFB010000280.1 GCA_012511915.1 Clostridiaceae bacterium | reverse complement strand
GCGGCCGATTGTATCGCGTTATTGAAATAATGATTGAATCCAATATTAAAAATCAGTCCTTTCTTGGGAATAAAAGATGTGTTCAGGCTCTGTGTGAAATAATGCATTGGGGACAAGCGGTTATAGCTAACGCGAATTCGGCTTTGCGAATATGCCGCGCTGTATTTCAAGATCATAAACTGTCCGATATCGGTGGTGGATGAGCCGGAAACGTTGTAAGAATCCGATGTGAAAGGCGAAATAATTCCCTGATTGAGCGCGATGGATTTGTTGCAAATGTAACCTGTGCCTGCACGCAATTCGGAACTGATGGCATCAACGCTTTTTCCGACAGAAAAATTAGCACTGAATTGCTGTGCAGAATGCGGATGCAAAATGCTTGTTGCGCTGCTCAAAATGCCTGTGTAGTGTGTATCGTAAAGCATATTGCGCCAATTATTCATCCAGTTTACACCAAACGTCATAAAAAGCGTAGTGAACGGATTTCGATAATTCAGGTTGGCATATATGTTAGCAGTGGAATTTTTGCTTTGCAGTCCGTCATTGCGGCTTAGATTCCGGTACGAAGTCATCATGTACCCAATAAGGTCTTCGCGCATACCACCGATATTGTTGCTGTAACTTGCGCTACCGTAAAGAGTAATCCGTGTACTTAACGGATAATCCAAATACACATTGGGGGCAAAAAGCCAATAACCGATACGACTATCATTACTCCGAACCAGGTCGTTTTTGTTTACAAGTAAATAGGTTACGGGAAATGAAAAGTAAGGTTTCAGTTTTTCGGTAATTGTGACGCGCATTCCGGGAGAAACTCGAAGACCGATTTCGCCGCGTGAGAATTGATTTCGTAAACTGTCAGTACTTAGCAACATTGCGTTAAGTCCTTCGTGTAATGCCGATTGAAATGTGTAATGGTTGCTGAAAACGCCCGCTGAGTAATGCAGCGAAACCTTTCCTTCCCTGCTGCCCGAAACCGATGTATTAGTCATAAACCGATTGTACAAAACGTCTTGACGTAGCAGCATGGAATCGGCTTCGAGAAAGCTTCCGAACATTGAAGGAGAAACGCTCAGCCGGTTTTCCTGCGCAGTGTAAGAAATTTCCGATTGTACCCGAAACCTTTTTTTCCCGGTGCGACGTACGTAATCGAAATTGTTCGCAACATACAACGACGGTAAATTCAATCGTTGCGAGACTGCCCTGTCAGCCAAAACGTTTCCCGATTCATCGTTCCACTTTGAAGACAGATTTATTTTGTTATTCAGGAAATAGTCGTCGGTATTTTTTTCCAAAGTAAGCGCACCTTCCAGTTCGCGTTTTAACAAGCGTGAATTCATGTCTTCCTCTATACGAATATTCTCACTGCCGTCCACAAAAACATCGCGGCGCGCGTAGCTGTCGCTTGTGTGTTTATCAAATAAGTAATTGATATTAGTGGTGAGCGTTAGGTCTTTCTTAAACGTGCGCAAATCGTTGAGCGAACCCAAATGTGCATCATTGAACAAAAAATGTTGCCGGTTAATGTTGGGCGGCGATGGTGAAACCACATTCAGAAAAGAAGTGGTGGCGTCGTCTGTGCCGCCATAAAAAGAAATGATTTCCTGCGCAATATCCCGTCCGGTGTTATCACCTTTATATACAAGCATGTTTTGCTGTTTTTGTGTAAAGCGCATTCCTACCAGTTCGTTACTCAATAATGGCCACGGCAGTCCCACACCCAATTGCGCCGTGGAAAAAAAAGCGCCTAAAGCCGATTTTTTGAGTTTTAGGTTGATAGCTGCCTCCTCGGGAATCTCCATGTTTTTGAGTGCTTTAATCGGCTGATGGTTTTCGAGCACCTGCACCGATGCCACGTTTTTGGCATCGATATTATTGGTGGCGATCCCGTATTTGCCTTTCAACAAATCCAGTCCCTCCACATAAAATTTACTGATGGCTTTGTTTTGATACAGAATTTGCCCTGACGAAAGTACCTGCACGCCGGGCAGTTTTTTTAGCACATCACCGATACTGCGGTCGGTTTCGTCCAGAAAGCTGGAAACATCATAATGGATGGTATCGCCCAACTGTCTTACTTTGGGAGCCTTAACAATGACTTCTTTCAACTCTGTTACTTTTTCTTTTACTAGGAACTCCACAGATCCAACATTATTCTTTACGGTTTTCGATTGTGTTTCAATGGTCATAGAG
>JAAZFB010000279.1 GCA_012511915.1 Clostridiaceae bacterium | reverse complement strand
AGAGCAGTATAATCTATAACTCTTCCGCGTCTTTGTGCTCTTTGTTTTGAAGCAGATATAGTTCGCTTATCTTCTATAAATTTTTTCTTACTATTTCCGCTGAAAAAAGTAAGATTGTTTCGTATGCAAACATCCAAAAAAGCAGGATACAAATCTGCCATAGAATGATCTTTTCCATCAGCTTCCAATAAAAGTGAAGCGAGCATAATTGCTTGACGAAATGCATCTGCATCAGAAGATTTTGAAAGGTCTCGCGCTAACTTTGCAGCATTCTGACGCGAATCGGAAAACAGCAGCACCTTCTTCCCTCGATTTATGAAATCGGATTTTGGGGGCTGTAACTCAAACTGCGCCTTTGTAAGGTTATAAAAGGGTATATTACCTTTTGTAGATAAATCTACAGGCTTTTTCAAAGGCATTGGTTTTATGCATTTTGGACAAACGCCAAAATTAAAAGACTGAGTTTTGTTATCAAATTTATCACTATAAATAACAGGAAGCAATGTTTCGTCATCAACGTGTGTTATATAAAGTTTTCCAGTTAAGGGGTCAAGACTTCCTAACTTGTCGTTTTTTCGTTTTTGATAGTTTTTAGGAACAATATAAAGCAACATCTCCTTCAGTGTATTTGCATCACCATTTAACCCACGCTGTGGAAACACATACCAATGCGGCTGTCCTTCAGATTTCTGAACATATACTCGAAAATATAATGCACCACACTTAATATGGTTGACAAGTTCATAGACTCGTCCTCCGCATTCACACTTATCCCTTGGTATGGAAATAACTTTTCCGAGTGGCAACTTCTCACTCTTAGAATACTTGGCATAGGTACATTTTGAATTCGAGCATGCGTATAATCCTTGCAAGCCGCGAAGAAACATGTGAAGCCTAACGGGAAATAAAACATTCCCATCTTTTGCTGCAAGTGAAACCAATACTAAAAGTGCGTCAAGAGCCTTTTCACCCTTCTCTGCTTCACCAAACAGAGCTTCTTTAATTTCGCTATAGGATTTTGCTCCATCTCGGCATAGCTTGTTTAGAATTACAAATGCTTCGTATTTAGGAAGGTTATCGTATAACCATTCCTGTGTCTGTATCAAATCATAATCATCGGGCAGCGTGAGATTAAATACAGCGTGAGCAAATGACCTTATTCTAGCAGATATAGCCTCTCCTTGCACTTGGTCTGCGCCTATAGAAGCCAAAGCCTCTACATCCATATTTATTTCCAGTTCATCTGGCACAAGCTCTTTAGAACCAAATAAAAATTCGCAGTTTAAAGCATCTTTTCCTGTCAATCCCGTGTAGAAATCATTTATGGATTCTTGTTCATCCTGGGGCATACTCGCTGTTGTGAGAATAAACTGCACTCTATCTTTTGTAATTCCTAAGCGATAGAATAGTCGTTCCAACAAAAGAGCGATTTCACCACCAGCAGAGCCACGATACATATGTGCTTCGTCTAGCACAATTAGTAATTTATTGTCTGCTGATGCATCAAGCCATTCCATAGTTCTATTCCAGATGTTTGCTTCACGTTGCCTCATAAGCATATACTCTAACATTGAGTAATTTGTTATCAGTATGTCTGGTGGGAATTGCTGCATCTCAAATCTTGTAATGAATTCAGCGTCATATGGCGACGGCTTATGAATGTTCTGTTCAAGATTACTAATAAATACCTCAAGTCCTTTTTCTCCGAATCTAGCTGGATACTTATTGATGCTCTTTAGTCCGTTGATATTGTTAAGTTGACGGTGTTGAACCTCGGCATCTGCATTTTCATCAACAAGATAATTCTCACGGAAGGTTGTTGCAAGTTCAATGCTACTTGCAGGTTTTGCATCTCCAGAATATGGCGTCCTACCTGTATACATACCGAAATGTGGAATTCGGGTGGCGTGAGTGTCCTTGATAAATATGTCTCTAAACTTTTCATTACCAATGATTTTCCTGAAACGTGCTAACTGATCAGAAACTAGAGCATTCATAGGATATATAATCAATGTCCGAACTGCCTCTTGCTGAAATTGTACGGGGTGATTTTTTGCTTCATAAAAACACTTAGCTAGTATAGGCCATAAGAAACACTCAGTTTTACCAGAACCTGTGCCTGTTGAAACAAATAAGTCTCGCCCTGCCATAAAATGTTCCAAAGCAAAAACCTGATGCTCAAACGGGTCAGGAAAGATTCCAAGTTTCTCGTTGATGAGCTTCATCAACGAGTTCTTAACCTCTTGTTCAATAAACGAAGAGTTCATTATTCCATTAGCAATCTTTTTATATGAAGCCGATGTCTCAATATAGGGTTCTCGAGCAATGTTTGTATACCCCGAGCAATGTTCTCCCAATAAATTATCGACATATAACAATAAGGTTTCACTGTTCGCAAGATAGTCTGACTTTATGTAATTTCTTAGCCTGTCACGGATTGCCTGATAGTACTGTTGAACTCCGTTTGCTCTTTTCATAGATGTCGCCTCCTTTTATTTTTATACCAATATTTTCTAAGGCTTTAATTGCTTCTCCTAATAAACTATTTTGTATTATGAAATTACTTTTATCAAAAGCCGAACGCTCCGGCCATGATAATAGTAATAAGAAATAATATTCTCGGTTAGGCAAGTGCCCATTAACCCGTATTTTCGAATATTGGGTATCAAGCTCTGAAATTGATGCTACCAGCGGACTTCCATAGTGAGCTTTGATCGCAAAATATAGACGCCTATACTCGTATGAGGTAAAACCATCTGATTGTGCTTCAATAAGCTCATCTGCAAAAAGGGTTCCTTCAGGTGTTCTCATCACACGATAGAAGGGGCCATATTCAGTTTTACGAGCGACAGAACAATCAGTTTCAAGATCCTTATTCCATGACCGAGACGGAACATTTTTTGATAATGGGGTAAAAAATTCTAAATCTTGCATATCAATATCTCTTTCATAAAAATCTAAAATGTCAAATTGTGTTTGAAAATATTCATCACAAGTCAGCCTGTCCCTTATTAAAAAGTCCTTAGCTGTCACTATATAATCTGACGGTGCAGAAAACACTCCTAGCCCGTTTACAGTATAGTGTTCTAGTGGAAGCCCAAAAAACAATGCTTGACGTCCAATTATAATACTCCGCCCATAGCTAGCCAATCTATTGTGATTATCCACATCGGATAACAAATAACCTGTTTCCTCGTAAACTCTTCGGATAAAAACCGAAATATTGCTTTGATGGTTGACCGGATCAATAAATCTATCGGAAATATTATGAAATAGCTCTTTGTACCTTGCCAATAACTCATTAAGTACAATCGTCTGACTATGCTTCGTTGTCCCTGTACTTGCTCCCGTTGTATTTTTAGCAGTACTTAGACACCATAGCCCAAGCGCAGAATAGCAGAGCCTATATGTAAATGTTTCGTCGGATTCGTTTTTAAAACGAGGGATATTCATATCGTTTGACATTACATTCAGCAGTTCGTTTTTCATACAAACCACCTCCTAAACAACTCCTTATTTGGACATCTACCTTTATCTCCAGCATACTTATTCAAACGTTTAGAAATATTGAATGGTGAAATCCCAATAACATCCATGCAGAATGGAAGGGCATCGAAAGCTAATACACAGCATAAACTTACTTCGTCTGAGATTAATGAGCTCTTATATGTAGACAAAACACTAGATATTCCAAAATCATCAAGCATGTCTTTAAGAAGCGGCGACCAATGAGCATCAGGAGTAATTGATTGTTCTGAAGCATAGCCCTCTTCTATAGTTGATGGTTCCTCTGACAAAGCACGATCATGATT
>JAAZFB010000278.1 GCA_012511915.1 Clostridiaceae bacterium | reverse complement strand
TGATAAAAGGTGAGTTTTTTCATGTGCCGGTAATGCTTGACGAAGTGTGCGCATCGCTTGGGATAAAAAAAGACGGGACTTATGTTGACGGTACATTGGGTGGTGCGGGGCATGCTATAAAAATAGTTGAAAAAGGTGCATGTTTAATTGGTATAGATAAAGATGAAGAAGCTATAAATGCCGCAAAAAAAAGGCTTTTTGGCAACTATAAACTTGTAAATGATGATTATAGAAATATAAAAACAATATTGAAATCCCTTATAATTAATAGAATTGACGGAGCGGTGCTCGATCTTGGTGCGTCATCATATCAATTTGACGCACCATGGCGAGGCTTCAGCTACCGATTTGACGGGCCGCTTGATATGCGCATGGATACAAAATCGGATTTAACCGCTAAAAAGATTGTTAATGAGTATAATATTACGGAAATTGAAAATATTTTTTTTAGATACGGTGAGGAAAAATATTCTAAATCAATAGCTAAAAAAATCGCGGCGGTCCGCAGCACCAAACCGATTAATACAACATTTGAGCTTGTAGAAATCATAAAAAGTGCAATTCCCGCAAAAGCAAGGCGTGATAAACACCCAGCAAAAAAGGTTTTTCAGGCTTTGCGAATAGCGGTAAACGATGAGCTTTCGGGACTATCCGTTGCGATAGAAGATTTTTGTGAAGTGCTGAGCCCGGGCGGGAAGTTTGCTATTATTACGTTTCACTCCCTAGAGGATAGAATTGTAAAGAATACTTTTGCGGCGCTTGCAAGGGGATGTACTTGCCCGAAGGAATTCCCTGTGTGTGTTTGCGGGGAGAAACCCAAACTGAGGATACTAACAAAAAAGCCGATTTTGCCATCAGAAAATGAGCTTTTAGATAACCCCAGAAGCTCCAGCGCAAAACTGAGAATAGCTGAAAAAATATAAAGAGGTGAAAATAATGCCTTTGGCAAGCCGAAGTAGTACCGCATATAAGCTTCAGCCAATACCTAAGCCTCAAAAAGCAGCGGTTTCGAGCAATACAAAACGTACTAAAAAAACCAAGAAAAACCTTAAAAACAAAATTGTTTTGTTGGTAGTCAGTGTATTTATTGTTCAGCTGTTTATATGTTACCGCTGGGTGGCCCTTTATGACCTCCACAGTAAAATGGAAAGCCAAAATATGGCACTTTCTGAGTTGCAAAGGGAAAACGAGCAAAAGACTGTTACGATAGACAGTATGATAGATTGTTCAAAAGTTGAAGAATATGCAATAAACCAGTTAGGTATGCAAAAAATCGATTCGAACCAAATAGTATATATCCACCCCGAGCATGGTGACTCAATGCAAAAGGTAGCAAAAACAAATCCCCGTTCTTCAAAAAGAAGTATTTTTGGAACACTTTCTGCATCAATAGGGGAACTGTTGGAATATTTAAAATAATTTCACATAATAGTGTTTAAGGAGTCTTTTTAAGACTCTTTTTTTAAATCTTATTGAAATGGTGAGCGATATGTCATTATCAAAGGCAAAAATGAAATTAAGAAAAAGGATGTATTACACCCTTTCTTTTTGTATGTTTTTATTATTTTTACTAATCGGCAGAACAGGTTATTTACAAATTGCAAAGGGTGACCAACTTCAGAAATTAGCTGTAGAGCAGCAAACAAGGGACCGAATTATAAACTCAAAAAGAGGAACCATATTTGACCGCAACGGCAAGCAGTTAGCTGTTTCGTCATCGGTGGAAACGGTTACTGTCTCACCTGCAGAAATAAAGGCAAGCGAAAAAACAATATCCGCAGAGACTGTTGCAACCGGGCTTGCGGAAATACTTGAGTTGGATTATGATGTGGTGCTTGAGAAAATTACTAAGGACTCGTCTTACGAGATTATTAAACGAAAAATCGAAAAGGATATGGCGGACAAAGTACGACAATACATAACCGACAATAAAATAACGGGCATTCGTCTCGATGCTGATACAAAGAGGTTTTACCCATACGGTAGCCTTGCTTCGCATGTAATAGGGTTTACCGGGTTGGATAACCAAGGCCTTGAGGGTATTGAAATGGTATTTGATAAAAACCTTAAAGGCTCACCCGGGCGTATAATATCCGCTAAAAATGCCGCCGGTACAGAGATGCCATTTAAATATGAAAAGTTAGTTGACCCTCAAGACGGTTTGAATGTTGTGTTGACAATTGACGAAACTATTCAACGGTTCGCCGAAAAGCATCTTGAAACTGCATTAATTGAGAATAAGTTGCTAAATGGAGCCGCTTGTATTGTGTTAGACCCTAAAACGGGTGAGGTGCTTGCAATGGGGACAAAACCGGATTACGACCTTAATAATCCGTTTTATATTCAAGATGAGGCGATTAAACAACAAATAGAACAACTCCCCCAAAATGAGCGTTCCCAAAAAAAAGAACAAGAGCTCCGCAAGTTGTGGCGAAACAAGGCGGTTGTTGACAGCTATGAACCCGGTTCTACATTTAAGATTTTTACCGCCGCTATGGCTCTTGAAGATAAGGTGGTCGGATTAAATGACACGTTTTACTGTTCGGGCTCAAAAAAGGTGGCGAATTATAATATTCGCTGTTGGAAGGCCGGTGGGCATGGTTCACAGACTTTTGTTGACGGCGTCAGAAATTCGTGTAATCCTGTTTTTATTGAAATTGGCGCAAGGGTGGGCGCAGAAAGATTTATTGATTGCTTTTCAGGCTTTGGGTTCACTCAAAAAACCGGTATTGAACTTCCGGGAGAGGCTCCCGGCATATTCCACACAAAAAAGGATTTTAACGAAGTAGAGCTTGCTACATCATCTTTCGGGCAGAGCTTTCAAATAACCCCTCTTCAAATGATAGCAGGGGTGGCGGCTGTTGCAAACGGTGGTGTGTTAATGCGGCCTCATCTTGTAAAACAGCTTACCGACAGCAACGATAATATAGTAACGGAATTTGAGAGTGAAATGGTGCGGCAGGTGATATCAAAGGAAACCAGCAACACACTATGCAGTTTACTTGAAACAGTTGTTGCCAAAGGCACCGGCTCAGCGGCCTATATTAAGGGCTTTCGCGTAGCGGGGAAAACGGGTACATCCGAAAAAGTGCCACGCGGCAGTGGTAAGTACATAGCATCTTTCGCGGGGTTTGCCCCTGCTGATGACCCTCAAGTAGTATGCCTTGTGTTGTTAGATGAACCATCATCGGGGCTGTATTACGGAGGTCAAATAGCATCGCCGGTAGTGCGCAGTATTTTAGAGGATATTTTAAATTACTTAGGGGTTGAACCTGCCTATACTCCTGAGGAAAAAGCAACATTGGAAACATCGGTACCTAATGTTACCGGTAGATCTTTAAATGAAGCGAAAAATGAAATATTATCAAAAGGGTTGAAAATAAAGATAGCCGGTTCAGGGGATAGTGTTATAAGTCAAATACCAAAGGGCGGGATAAAAGTTAATCAGCAGTCCACAATTACACTCTATACCGAAGAAATCACCGACGTTACCAATACAGTTGTGCCGAATGTGTTGGGGAAATCTGTTGCAAACGCAGCGGATATTGTGTTGGGAGCAAACCTTAATATCAAGATAATCGGTGCAGGCGCATCGCCGGCAACGGGGGGTGTAATATCATATAAGCAAGACCCACCTGCCGGTGAAAATGTGGAAGTTGGCTCGGTAGTAACAGTGGAATTTCGAAGAATAGAAGCGGGAGAGTAGGGATTATTGTGAATATAAAAGGTTTATTTGATACGGATTTTGATATAGATATAACCGGTATTAGCTATGATTCAAGGCTAACAGAGCCGGGGGATATGTTTGTTGCGATAAGCGGCTACAAAACGGATGGTCATATCTATGCCGCACAGGCGGCGGAAAAAGGCGCTGTTTGTGTGGTGGGTGAACACGATATTGGGGGGCTGAAGATACCGTTTATCAAGGTCGAAAACTCAAGAGAAGCATTGGCAAAAGCTGCACACACTTTTTTCAATTTTCCGTCAAAACAATTAAAACTAATCGGTGTAACCGGCACAAACGGAAAAACTACAACTACATATTTGATTAAACATATCTTAGAATGTAATTGTCATAAAGTGGGATTGATAGGAACAAATCAAAACCTTATAGGGCAGAAAGTCATAGAATCCCAGCATACAACGCCTGAGTCGTATGAGCTTGCAAAATTGTTGCGGCAAATGGCAGAAGAAGGCTGTGATTATGTGGTAATGGAGGTTTCATCACATTCACTCGAGTTGCACAGGGTGGATTATTGCGATTTTTTGTTTGCTGTTTTTACAAACCTCACACAAGACCATTTGGATTTTCATTTGTCGATGGAGCAATATGCAAATGCAAAAATGAAATTGTTCAACATGTGTCGATATGGTATAATTAATTCAGACGATATATTTGGGGATCAAATAATTAATGCTTTGCCGCATAAATGTGAGTCCTATGGCATTGAAACAGGAACTGTACGGGCAGAAAACATTAAGACAAATGTCGGGGGGATTGAATTTGATTGTTTAGGGCAGCATATTATACTTGGTATACCGGGTCGGTTTTCTGTGTATAACGCACTTGGCGCAATAGCGTTGGCACATTCGGTGGGGATTGGAATAAATGAAATTGCATCGGCACTTAAAAAGGCCCCCGGTGTTAAGGGACGGGTTGAAATAGTACCGGTGGATACTGATTATACTGTACTTATAGATTATGCCCATACCCCGGATGGTTTGAAGAAACTGCTTGAGACTGCACGGGAATTTGTAAAAGGCAGACTTGTTGTGCTTTTCGGATGCGGAGGGGATAGGGATAAAACAAAGCGACCTTTAATGGGTAAAATAGCGGGTGAACTTGCAGATTATTGTATAGTAACATCTGACAACCCACGGACTGAAGAGCCGGCAGCTATTATCAGGGATATACTAACAGGCATGAAAGATGCTGTTGCTGAATATATTGTAGTGGAAAACAGACGCGACGCAATTGAATTTGCTTTAAATAATGCGATTGCCGGTGATGTTATTTTGCTTGCGGGTAAAGGGCATGAAACATATCAAATACTGGCTGATCGGACAATTCATTTCGATGAGCGGGAAATTATTCGGCAAATAATACAGGGGAGGTAAACCTTTTTGGAAGCATACACGGTTAAAGAAATTGCCGATGCGGTATGCGGTGAACTGGTTGGAGATAATGTTGTTATAAACGATATTACAACTGACAGCACTAAATGTGCTGAGAAAAGCTGCATTTTTATAGCTATTAAAGGTGAACGCTTTGATGGGAATGACTTTGCACAAGATTGGTTAGAAAAGGCGGATGCTGTATTGACAAGCAAGCCTGTTACGGTGCCGCAAGCAAAGGCAGCTATTATAGTAAACGACACAAAAAAAGCGTTGCGCAATTTCGCTAAATACCACCTTAACAAATATAAAGTGCCCGTTATTGCGGTTACAGGCAGTGTGGGCAAAACAAGCACTAAAGACATGATTTATTCTGTACTATCTAAACGGTTTAACGTGTTAAAAACACAGGGCAATTTAAACAATGATATAGGCGTGCCGCTTACGCTGTTTAATTTAACGGCAAAGCATCAGATGGCTGTGCTTGAAATGGGGATGAACAATTTTGGCGAAATTCGCCTGTTGTCCGGAATAGCCCCACCCGATGTTGCGGTTATTACAAATATTACGACAGCGCATATCGGGAGGTTGGGGAGCACTGATAACATATTGCGCGCGAAATTAGAACTTTTGGAAAACCTCAGTCAAAGCGGAATATTAATAGCAAATGCCGATGATGAAAAACTTTTTGCACTAAAGGGGACATTATCCCATAACATTAGATATTACGGGATTGAAAAAAATGATGCAGATATAGTAGCTTATAATATTGAATTGGATGAAAATAAAAGTATTTTTACGGTAGACATAGACAAAAAGCCGGTTATATTTCAAATAAACGAGCCCGGCAAACACCTGATATATAATGCGCTTGCGGCAATAGCGGCAGGGGTTTATTATAAAATCGAACCGTCTGATATTACCGAGGGTATAGCTTCTTATACTATGGGGGCATTGCGTCAACATACAAGTATTATCGGCAACATTACCATAATTGAGGATTGTTATAACGCAAGCGCCGCGTCAATGCGGGCTGCATTAAATGTATTAGCTTTAAAAGGTAAAGGCAAACGCACCATAGCGGTGTTGGGGGATGTTTTAGAACAAGGCGACTTTTCGGAGAAAGAGCACCGGCAAATAGGGGATTGGGTGGCAGATTATGCTGTTGACAAACTCATAACTGTTGGTGCGGATGCAAAATATATTGCCGCGCAGGCAAGCGCAAGGGGAGTTGCGGATATTACAACTTTTGAAAACAATTCACAAGTTGCAGATTATTTATTTTCCCAAACAAAACAACACGATGTGATACTATTTAAAGCTTCAAGGGGAATGCGTTTGGAGGAAATATCCGAAAACCTTATAATACTATTATCATCAACATCATAATCTAAAAAAAAGGTGGGCTATAGTTTGAACCTAAACATTGCGCCGCTTGTGGCGTTCATTATTACGCTTATTGTTACACCTATATTTATTCCGGTTTTTATCCGCCTTAAATTTGGGCAAAGCATACGAAAAATCGGTCCGTCATGGCACAATAAAAAAAGCGGCACTCCCACAATGGGCGGTATAATAATCATGGCAGCAGTAGTTGTGGCATTATACCCAACAAGGCATTTGCTTGATAGCTCTGCAGTAGCTGCGTTGCTTTGTTCATTGGCGTTTGGCTTGATCGGCTTTGCCGATGATTTCATTAAAGTTATAAACAAAAGAAACCTTGGCCTTAAGGCTTGGCAAAAATCGGCATTACAGCTTGTGGTTGCGGTTGGGTTTGTTTTTATCGGGCAACATAACGGTTTGTTATCAACGATGGTTGAAATCCCCTTTGCCGGGTTTAAAATGGACTTTTCATGGGTCTACATTCCTTTTGCGGTATTTGTAATACTTTCAACGGTAAATGGGGTGAATTTAACAGACGGAACCGATGGATTGGTTTCGTCCGTAACGGTTATTATATTGCTGTTTTTCGGTGTTGTTGGGTTTTCACAGTCGTTTAGTCTCTCGGCCTTTTGTTTCATTGTGGTTGCTTCTTTGACTGCATTCTTGTTGTATAACAGGCATCCGGCAAAAGTATTTATGGGTGATACCGGCTCGCTTTTTCTTGGCGGAGTCGTTGCGGCGATCATATTGTTACAGCAAAACCCATTAATAATATTACTTGTGGGAATAGTTTACGTTGTTGAAACGCTATCGGTAGTAATTCAGGTTGCATCATTTAAACTCACCGGTAAAAGGGTTTTCAAAATGAGCCCCATTCACCATCATTTTGAAATGGTCGGGTGGACTGAAAACAAGATAGTCTGTGTGCTTTCAACGGTAACGTTAGCGGCAGTGCTTGTTGCATATTTTCTTGGGGCGGGGAGATAAAACAGAATGAAAAAGGGGCAATTGGATTTCCAATTTTTAATAATTGTAATGTCGCTGTTGGCATTCGGGTTGATTATGGTTTTTTCCGCAAGTTCCGAATCAGCACGACATAATTATTCCAATGCGTATTATTTTATTCAAAAGCAAGTAATATGGGCGGTAATTTCAATTATTTCAATGGTGTTTTTTATAAACTTTGATTACCGCAGATTCCGCAAGCTTGCATTCCCAATACTGTTTACAAGCCTGCTGTTGCTTATTGCCGTCCTCTTTATAGGTGAGGAGATAAAGGGAGGCAAAAGATGGATTAATTTGGGGTTTTCATCAGTTCAGCCATCCGAGATAGCCAAAATTGCATTAATAATTTTTTTCGCTCGCAGCCTTTCAAATAACCCGGGTATACTAAGCAGTTTTTGGCGTGGGTTGATGCCTTATTTAGTGGTGCTGGGTGTTTTTGCGGTTTTACTTATGCTTGAGCCTCATTTTAGCGGTATGGTTGTGCTGTTAAGTATAGGGCTTATTATGTTGTTTGTCGCGGGGGCGAAAATCTCACACCTTTTAATGCTTGGCTCCCCTGTAGTTGCGGTGGGTTGGTATTTAATAGTATCATCAGAATACCGGTATGCGCGTATAACAGCGTTTTTAGACCCTTTTAAAGATAAATTAGGCGACGGTTGGCAAATAATTCAATCGCTGTATGCAATCGGCAGCGGCGGTATATTCGGTTTAGGGCTCGGGAGGAGCAGACAAAAGTTTTTGTATATTCCCGAACCGCATAATGATTTTATTTTTTCGATTTTGTGTGAAGAATTAGGTTTTATCGGTGCGTTGTTGGCGATTTTATTATTCGCTGCGCTTATATGGCGGGGCATAAAAATTGCTATGACTGCGCCGGATACATTTGGGAGTTTAATAGCTCTGGGTATAACCGCATTGGTCGCGGTTGAAGTAATAATTAACATTGCAATTGTAACATCATCAATGCCGGTAACCGGAATGCCACTGCCCTTTTTTAGTTATGGGGGTACGGCGCTGTTGATTATTATGAGTTGCATGGGAATAATGTTAAACATCTCGCGATACTCGCAAAATAAATGAGTAGGGGGAGAAGAAGGGCGGCGAGTTGCTTGAAAGTCATTTTTGCCGGCGGCGGTACAGCGGGTCATATTTATCCGGCTGTTGCAATTGCGCGATATATTAGCCAAGAAGCGCCCGATAGCAAGTTTTTGTTTATCGGGACAAAACAAGGACTTGAAAAAGAACTTGTGCCCGCCGAGGGGTTCGATATTACAT
>JAAZFB010000277.1 GCA_012511915.1 Clostridiaceae bacterium | reverse complement strand
GGCGAATAACCATTGTTATTTAACCGAAAAATTCGAAAGTCGAGCGGGGAAAAGACCGCAAAGACAGTCGGTTTTTATTAGTGTTTAGTATTAATGGAATAGTATAAAATAAATATTTCAATTAATTGTTTTTATTGTTTGTTGAAAAGTAAAAACTCATTAAGTGGTTTTACATTAGTTGAATCATTTAAAAACATAACCTTTACTTGTTGGCCCGGTGATACTTGTGCTAATGTTTCAAATGTTGTATAGCCGGTTACCGCCTCAATAGGTATAATCTGTATATCCGCTAACATATCCGCATCATATACAGCACAAACCATGAGAAAGTCGTAATCTTCACCTGCTGATTTATAAGCGGTAACTGCAAAAAGCGTATCGTTTTGTTGCTCCACATAATAGGGATATAGGCCATCATCAAGCTGCTTGGCAACAAAGAAATAATCATGCCCAGAGGCTCCGTCTTCAAAGTGAGCAACGCTGTTTTGCCCCAATTGGGTAACATTCTTTATAGTATAGCTAATGCCGCTGTCAGATATAACAGGGCTTATGATTGGCATTACTCCACCTGTTGTATTTAGCTGATATGTAAATTTGTTAGGGTGAAAGTTCCCCATTAATACACCGTTTAAAGCAGTAAAGTCAGTTAGGGAATCTTCCAAATTTGTTGACGCACTTTGGCTGTTCCAAACAATATCACATTGTACCTCTTTTATACCAAGTGGTATCTTCGCGGTAACGGTCAAATTGCCGCTTTCACCGATTTTTCCAAATGGATATTCCCCTGTACCGAGCGTTACAACAGTATCACCCGTTTTGCACCATGCGATTTGCCCGTTGTATGTAAGGGGTACTGTTGTTTCAAGCAGGAGCTCCCCAACTTCATTTGTAAGGTGTGCATAGTTCCAGTTTAGCTCTATATCCGCATCGTAGTCATAGTCAACAGCTGAGCGCAGCGCCCCGGCGACATTGGCATAACCGTATCCATATTCATCACTCCTGCCCTCTTGACCTGGGGGTTTAATGGCAGAAGTTGTTAATATATCATAAATATTCTGCCTTGTTTTTTGAGGATTTAACGATTTTATTAAGGCGGCAATCCCCGCAACATATGGGCTTGAATAGGATGTACCGTTTCCCGTGTCATATCCTCCGTCATCTGTAGTAGAATAAACAATCTCACCGGGTGCTGACAAATCAACAAATTCATTATAGTTGGAAAAACTGCTTTTTACGCCTGATGAGTTATGTGAGCCCACTGATATAACGCCCTCAAAAGATGCAGGATAATTCACTGTTGAATCATAATCATTGCCGGCTGATGCGGCAATTGTAATATCAGCATTCAACGCGTCATTAATAATATTTACAAAAATTGGAGGTATCTCCTCAGGCGCTATAGCTGCCCCAAGGCTAATATTTATTACATCTGCCCCTCTGTCTATTGCGCAGAGTACTCCTTCAAGCATTTCTGCTAAATCTATATTAGCCGTTTCATTATCTATCTTAATAGGCAGAATCTTTACATTAAATTGACCTGCAACGCCGGCAACACCTATCTCGTTATTTGCAGCTGCGGCTATTATCCCGGATACAAAAGTGCCATGTCCTTTATTATCAGTTACATCAGTACCTCCGGTTATTGTATTGTATCCCTCTAAAAGCCTGCCTGACAAATCCGGATGGTCTATTTTAACCCCCGTGTCAATAACTGCAACAACAACTTCTTGTCCAAGGGCGGCAGCCTCCCATCCAATTGCTGCATCTGTAAAGCAATGTGACCATTGTTGATAAAAGAGCGCATCATTGGGTATTACGTCCATAAGCTCAAACTGTATATTATAGTCTGCAGAGGCAACATTTTTATTTCCCCTAAATCTTTTTCTTGCTTGTGTGGCTTCAATAACATCAGAAAATTCATATACATCAAATCTTTTATAGCGTTTGTATGCGCCTTTTTTTGCGCCTAAAACTTCGTTACAAACTCTCTCCTTTATTTCGTTATTATCGGTATTATACGAAACAATAATAGAGTTGCTCCCTTTAACGGCGAACACCGGCACCTGTATCACATTTATTAGCAAAATAGTTAAAACTATACTAACAATTTTTTTCATATTTAACCAGTCCTTTTGTTAATTAATACGGCACAGCAAAAAACCGCAATATTTATTATTTAAGTCTTTTTGCATATTCATCCATTGCGGCGGCGGCAACTTTGCCGGCCCCCATTGCAAGAATAACAGTCGCGGCACCCGTCACCGCATCTCCGCCTGCAAAAACACCCGGTTTGCTCGTTCTGCCCGAGTCATCTGTTATTATCCCACCCCAGCCATAGGTATGCAAATCTGGTGTAGTCGCTTTTATCAACGGATTAGGGCTTTGCCCTATCGCAATAATGACAGTATCCATATCAAGAATAAATTCACTGCCCTCTATCACAGTTGGACGCCGCCTACCCGATTCATCCATCTTGCCAAGCTCCATTTGAACGCATTCGATACCGGTTACAAAGTTATGCTCCCCAACAATACGCACCGGATTTGTCAGCACCCTAAATATTATACCCTCTTGTTTGGCATGGTGTATTTCTTCAAGTCGTGCCGGCATTTCCGCCTCACTGCGCCGATATATTATATATACCTCTTTTGCACCCAAACGTTTTGCACAACGAGCTGCATCCATAGCAACATTACCCCCGCCAACAACGGCAACACGTTGCCCAACTTTTATCCGTGTGTCAAACTCGGGGAACTTGTATGCTTTCATTAAATTTATTCTAGTTAAAAATTCATTTGCCGAATATACACCACATAGGTTCTCACCCGGTATTCCCATAAAGGAGGGAAGCCCTGCACCGGTAGCGATAAAAACTGCCTTAAAGCTCTCTTCCTCCATTAACTGCTCAATTGAAATCATTTTACCGACTACGGCATTTAATTCTATCTTAACACCAAGGTGTTCTAAGCTCTCAATTTCTTTTATAACAATTTCTTTAGGCAATCTGAATTGCGGAATACCATACATTAAGACACCACCTGCAACATGGAATGCCTCAAAAATAGTAACATCATAACCAAGCTTTGCAAGGTCGCCCGCACAGGCAAGCCCTGCCGGACCCGACCCTATAATCGCCATTTTTATTCCATTTGGCTCTGGCTTTTGCGGTTTTGGTTCTATATTCTTCATGTACCAATCGGCGACAAATCTCTCAAGCCGTCCTATGCCCACGCTTTCGCCCTTTATTGCACGGACACAATACTTCTCACACTGGCTTTCCTGCGGGCAGACTCTGCCGCAAACAGCCGGTAAGGAATTTGTATCGTTAATAATTTCATAAGCACGTTTAAAATTGCCCTGCCCTACTTCTTTTATAAAGCTTGGTATATTTACATTTACCGGACAACCGCTGATACATGGTTTATGCTTACAGTTAAGGCAACGTTGTGCTTCATCAGTTGCCATTTCTTCAGTATAACCTGTTGCTACCTCATCAAAGTTTTTGTTCCTTTCGTCCGGATTTTGCACCGGCATTTGTGTTTTTTCGGGGTTTAAGTTAGCCATTGATTATCCCCTCCATTTTGCATTTATGTTTATTAACTGCATTAAGCTCAATTTCCTTATACATTCCCGAACGCGCAATCGCCTCGTCAAAATCAACAAGATGACCATCAAATTCAGGACCGTCAACGCAAGCAAATTTTGTCTTTCCGTCAACTGTAACACGACATCCGCCGCACATACCCGTCCCGTCAATCATAATGGGGTTTAGGCTTACAGTTGTCTTAATTTTATACTTTTTTGTAAGCTCGGACACCGCTTTCATCATAACAAGAGGGCCTATTGCAATAACAACATCGTATTCCTCACCTTGCTCTATAAGCTTTTTCAAAACGTCCGTTACAAAACCTTTTATGCCGGCAGAACCATCGTCTGTTGCAATAAATGTACGCTTACTCACTTTATTTATTTCATCTTCTAAAAAGATTAAGTCTTTATTTCTAAAGCCTGCGATAAAATCCACTTCCGTGCCCATATTATGTAGGGCCTTTGCCTGTGGATATGCTATAGCCAACCCTAACCCGCCACCTATGACGGCAGCCTTTTTTACACTTTCAAAATGCGATGGAACGCCAAGCGGTCCTACAAAATCAAGAATGCTGTCGCCCTGGGATAGTGCAGCAAGTGTCAAGGTTGTTTTACCGACTATTTGAAATATTATAGTAACATTGCCGGTTTCAACATTATAATCAGCAATTGTAAGCGGTATTCTCTCACCCTTTTCATCAACCCTAAGTATAATAAACTGCCCAGCCTTTGCACTTTTAGCAATACGCGGGGCATATACATCCATTAATACTACCTGTGGGTTAAGTAGTCGCTTTTTCATAATTTTATACAATGCCTAATTTCCTCCTGGATAAATATTTTTAATAATACTTAATATTATATATTATTTTTGTATGCCATGCAACAATAAAATGTAAAAAAAATCGGCACCCGCTTGATGCGAGTGCCTGTTGTTAGAACATATCAGGTTATTCTATAGAGTACAACAACGATGTCAAATTAATAACTTTGGCAGCTTCTGCCCTGGTAAGATATTCGGTGGGTGCAAATAAGTTATCTCCCCTGCCGACAACAATGCCGATTGATGCGAGAATTTCTACATATTCCTTTGCCCAAACACTTATTTGATCTGCATCTGCAAAAGTAAGTTCGCCGGACGATGCTATCTTTACTTCTGCCGCTTTAAATGCACGAACAACCATTGCTGCCATCTCTTGCCTTGTTATATTTGCAAGTGGTAAGAACCTGCCGTCTTCATATCCGGTAACAACACCCACTGCTGATGCTGCATAAACAGAATCAAAATACCAATCGCCCTCATTAACGTCGCTAAATAATACAGCTTTATCTTTTGATTCAAAGCCGAACACCGAAACAATAAGTTTTGCGAATTCCGCACGGTTTATCGGTCTTGCGGGTTCAAATGTAGTATTTGTTGTACCTGTAATTATACCCATTTTGACAAGGTTGTCGATTGAGGCTTTTGCCCATTCATAACCTTGCAAGTCTATAAAATCATCCGCACTTTTGGGAGGTTCATCTTTGCCGGGCTCTTGATCATCCGGTACTTCCGCATCGGGATCTTGTTTATCAGGTTCTTCTTCTTCGGTGGGAAGGTATCCTAACCCAGCGGACGAAATAGCACCAGAACCCGACTTTTTAGTTACCGTAATCAGACCATTGGTAATATTATCACTCTCAAACGGAAGATCCTCGGGTTGTACACCATCATTATACATTGCAGATACAAAATCTAAAATTGAATCCCCGAGTGTTGCTTCACGTTTTACTGCGACATTAATTCTCGCCACAACAACCCAATCATCAAAGCTTGCTACCTCATCAACGTAAAAGATTCCGGCAAAGCCAAGGCTACCGTTTTCCGCATCGATATCAGCGGCAGAGTTTTCAATCACACCGCTTTTTTCTACTGAGGTTATCCCTAATATATTTTTATCAAATGAAACGCCAAAACTAACCCCTTTAGAGGTTGTTGGAATACCTCTGACGCTAACATCCAATGAAGTTGAACGGCCAGCACTTACTTGTACATCGGATATTTTAATCTCTCCTGGGACTGCGGCACTTACATTAAATACGGATATAGAAATAAGTACACACACAGCTACTGCAAGGGTAACAATTTTATTGAATATTTTACACATATTTCCTTCCCCCTTCATGTTTTTTAGAACTCACGTCAACTCTCAATCAGTATTATAGCACTTCTCTGCTTTCAATTCAAGTTTATTAAGCAAAAATTTGTACAAAAGTAATACGTGCATTTTGTAAACTTTGTTAAAATATTGAAACAAACTGTCGTTTATGGTACAATATATAAGCATTTAAGGAAATAATACTGTGATTCTAACAATTTAATTACAGTGGTGTTTATACTAAATTCAATCAAATATCGCGCAATCTTTTCGGCTGATTTTCCACTGAGCATCGTTATGGAACCGTTTTGAATGCAAAAAGCATTCAAAAGAACCCATGCCTTGCTCAGCAAAAAATCATCTC
>JAAZFB010000276.1 GCA_012511915.1 Clostridiaceae bacterium | reverse complement strand
TCGTAATGATGATACAAAGATACTGCATGCGTGCTTATTACACAACAATTTGTGTATGTTATACATCATGCTTTCGACAAAAACACAAAAAAAATATTAAATCGCGTTAATTATTTGGATATGAATAATTTTGTGTATATTTGTTGTGAAAAAATGAGCGAAAAACGTATCGTATATGGACGAGATAACACAGTAGGAGGACGAATAAAATGGCATACGACAAAAACATACTATTCAAAAAAGCAAAGGAAATCATCCCGAAATATAAGCTGATTTTCATTGAGGATGTATGCGCTTATTTGGCAATATCAAAGCCGACTTATTACACGCACTTTCCCGTTGGTTCTGACGAATTTAACGAGTTAAGCGATTTGATTGATAAAAACAAAATAGAAATAAAAGTTTCGCTTCGAAAGAAGTGGTTTGATTCAGACAATGCCACGTTGCAGATGGCATTGTATAAATTAACATCAACCGATACTGAGCATAAGAAGTTACAGCAGAACTACACGGATGTAACAACGAATAACGAAAGCTTGAACAGTCAACCAAAAGCAATCCTGCCAGATGGAACAGCAATCGAGATATAGCGTTGACCTGACACAGAATGAAAAGCAGCACAAATTCTTTATGTTGTCAATGGCAGCAGCTCAGGCGGCTAACCACTTCAAATTCCTGTTTTATGGTGGCGGCATTCGTGGGGGTAAAACATACATAATCCTATTCATCCTTACAAGGCTGTGCAAAATCTTCCCCGGATCTCGCTGGTGTGTGGTCCGTAAAGACATGCCATCAATCGAAACGACCACAGTTTCATCCTTTGAAAAGATTATAACCGGTTCTCCTAACTGGAAATGGTACAGGGATAAATCAAATTATCATGTAACGCACACAAATGGCTCAAAGATTTTTTTCAGGGGCGAGAATATAACGATTGACCCGTTTTTAAACAAGTTTCTCGGGCTTGAGGTTAACGGCTTTTTCCTCGAGCAAATGGAAGAGTTGTCAGAAAAGATGTTCGAAAAAGCAATTGAGCGTACCGGTTCATGGTACATTGATAAAATGCCCCGTGGTTTGATTTTTGGTTCATTCAACCCATCGCAGGGGTGGCTGAAAAAACGCTTTTATGAACCTTTCAAAAACGGAACACTTGACAGCGATACGCTTTTCATGGAAGCGCTACCATCTGATAACCCTTTTGTAACAGATGACCAAAAATCAGGATGGGGGAAGATGGCTGAAAGATATCGAAAACAGTTTGTCGAGGGTTCATGGGATGACTTCGATTCAGAGGATGGTCGATGGTTGTTTGCTTTCAACTCACAAAGGCATATAGGGAAGGTGGAATGGAATCCGCATCAGGTTACATACCTATCTTTTGACTTCAACCGTGAGCCGATAACGTGCAGCGTTTGGCAATTCTATGACAATATAATCCGGGGTGTTCGTTCGATAAAAATAAACGACGGTACGATTTACAGGCTTTGTAACGAGATATTAGAGCTGTACCCGGGTGCTTTCTTTATCGTTAATGGTGATGCTTCGGGTGCAAGCCGTACAACGGTTAACATCCTTGACAATTACCAAATAATAAAAAACACGCTGAATCTTTCAAAAGGACAAATTCAGGTATCGGGCGCAAATCCGCCGCTGAAGGATTCCCGGATGTTGTGTAATTCAATCCTCGAAATTCAGCCGTTTATTGTTGATGCTGAAAATTGCAAGCCGTTCATTGAAGATGCTCTGAATTGCAAGGCTAACGCTGATAATACGATTGTAAAGAATAACCGTGATAAAACGGGTCAGGCTGCCGACATGTAGGATAATTTCAGATATTTTTTGCATAAAAATTTCAGGGATATATTTAAAAATCAATAATGTTATATATATTTGTGCTATGATTGAAAAGATTATCATATTATCGCTGATCATTACCGCCGTTCATGTTTCGATGAGGGAGGGGATGATATTCGGATTTATGGGTGTGTTTTTCCGTCGCTCCCTGCCCGCTGTGATGCGGTCGCCATTGTTTGAATGTCTGACGTGCATGGGTGGGTTATATGGGGTTATATTGCATGCTATACTGTGGGGTATTTCGCTTTCGATGATACCCGTTATTATTGCAGTGATTGGACTTAATTCAATAATTGATAAATATATTGGCGATGAATGAAGCGCTCGAAAAATACGGATTTTTTTATCATCATGGCTGCCATTGCGGCGGCGTGCTGAAAAAGTATTATCGCCGTGAAGCGTATGAGCTAATGATAACGCCGTCCCGCAAAAAATGGAAAATAAGACTGTCTGGGCGGACCGTTGCCGATGGCTTGGATTCGGAACTCGAACAAAAATTAAAAGAAATATATGATAAAAAAGCTGATTGAAAAGATTAAAAAATCTCGTAACGTTTTCCCGACTTCGGAATACGTGATTGAATGGAAATTCGCGGCGGGTGGTGTGGACTATTATGGCTTCGCTGACCTTAACAACCTGCCATATAAAAGGGGGCTGATGGCACTTGCAATTTATAATGAGCTTGATATGCGATGTTCCCGTGAATATCTTTTAAAGCACACGAAAGCCGTTGAGGATGTTTTGATGGCTCAGGAAATTGATATTTTTAAAATCAAACGTCTGAATGAGCAGATGCAGCAGCGATTATCTTTGAATACCGAAACTGATTTGATGTATAAGGTTGCAAGCGTGGCTTTTTTCGATAAAAAAGAGAATCCAGAGAGCTATGATGCCGCCTATGCTGAAAAGAAAATCCAACACTGGAAGAAATGCGCGGGGGTTGCTGATTTTTTTTTACAACAGCCGCTCATGGAATTACTTCCCTATTGTCGCAATGTAGACACCGATTTAGATTCGTTTTCGATTCTGAACGAAAAACTAAACGAGATACATTCGGAGTATATCCGTATGCTGAGCTCCAGCAGTCAATAGATGGTTTTGAAATATGGGAGAATCTCGCTTCAGGTGGGCGGCGTGAAAATTTAAAAGGGCTATCTCTGTATGATTTCTTTTTGAAACTTGACAGAGCGGTAGATAGTATAGAGCGTGAAAATGCACGCCAAAAGAAACTTAAAAAATAATATGATATGTCTGAGCAAAACATAAGAATACGGCTGACGGGGGAATCTGACATTGATAAACTTAATCAGGATTTGCAGAACCTCCAAGACCAGGAGAGGGCTATCAGGGCTGAGATGCTCAAAACGCAGGCTGAATATCAAAAGCAGGTATATGATATTCAGGCAAATGTAAAAGGGCGTGAGGCTCAGATTGCCGC
>JAAZFB010000275.1 GCA_012511915.1 Clostridiaceae bacterium | reverse complement strand
CGCTCCTCGCCCAGCCCATTATGGCGAGCTGCACTGGTGGCCGGCCAAAACGCCCTACGAGGTCATGGCCGGCAATGTTTGTGAATTAAATCATTTGTCCACTCAGTGGACAAATGATTTAATTATAGGGTTATAGTGTGCTGGTGTACGGTACGGTATGCTATGTATGACGCTAAGCACGGCATTGGCTGTTTCTTTTATAAATTTAAGGACTAAATTTCAAGTCGGCGTAAAGCTCTCTGGATTCATCAAATCTATCCGCGTTAAATATGATGTTGAATTTTACGAATGATAAGCATACAATAATAACATCAGAAAGGAGTTGTCACTTATGCCGAATATTAAACCAATATCTGATTTGCGCAATTACAACAAGGTTTTGAGTGATGTCGGAGTTGGTGAACCGGTTTTTTTAACGAAGAATGGCAGAGGCCGTTATGCTTTGGTTGATATTATAGATTACGAAAAAACGCAAGCGACGATTAAACTGCTTGGTGAGCTTAACAAAGGCCGAAAATCCGGAGAGGAACAGGGATCGCTTTCGCCTGAAGATGTGAAGGCACATTTCGATAAAAAAGAATATGTATAAATTACATTATTCTGCGGGGGCTCTGAACGACCTCGACGAAATATGGGAATACATCCATAATGAGCTGCAAAGTCCGGTTGCGACTCAAAACATGGTAAAGGGAATTATGGACTCCCTTGCAAAACTACGTGATTTTCCAGCAATGGGATCGCCCTTGTCTTCTGTGATAGGGCTTGAAAGTGATTATCGATATTTCGTTTGTGGAAAATACATAACATTTTATCGTCTCGATGGCACGGGTGTGTTTATTGACCGAATCCTATATAGCAGGCGTGATTATTTGCGCATATTGTTGGATAAATAGCAGGAGAAATGGCTGCATGATTTATCCGGTTCCAGCCGGGAAGATGTACAACGCGCAATGGATGCTGGATTTGACCAGCATCTCAGCAAGCCGGTTAATCTTGATGTTTTAAAGACCGTCTTGGATGATGTTTACAAAGCATGATCTCCCTCTTGTTAGATAACTTACTGGTTAGGAAACTTATGGGCGGCAGAGTATAATTTGATTATCCAGCAGGATATATTTTTAAACAATTTGGATTGAAAGGCATAATCGGAGCCCACAAATAGCAGTTGCTATTAGAAAATAATACAAAACAGGCAGGCAAGGCACCTTCAACCCAATTTGGTAAAGTGTCTTGCTCGTTTTTCTATAGGTAAGCAAGGGGACTTTCCTTTTTCATTTCTCTATTGGTTTTTTTGTATAAAATGTTTTGTAAGAAACATGAATAGGGGGTGCTTTTTAATGGAGTTCTTTTCCCCGGAATTTTGGTCTGCCTTATTGGCCATCATTATTATGGACTTGGTCCTGGCCGGTGACAACGCGATTGTCATTGGTTTGGCAGCTCGAAATGTACCAATAGAACAACAAAAGAAAGTAATTATTTGGGGAACCATCGGGGCGATTGTGGTTCGTGCATCATTAACGGTTTTCGTCGTATGGTTGTTGAAAATTCCTGGTTTATTATTTGTAGGCGGATTGCTGCTGATCTGGATCGCTTATAATCTGTTGGTTGATGAAAAAGGGCATGATGAAATGAAGTCCGGAGATAGCTTATGGAGCGCCATTAAAACAATTATTATCGCCGATGCCGTGATGGGGATGGATAATGTCCTGGCGGTAGCGGGCGCAGCGCAT
>JAAZFB010000027.1 GCA_012511915.1 Clostridiaceae bacterium | reverse complement strand
GGCTATTATGATGGTCTTATATTCCATCGCGTTATTCCAGGGTTTATGATTCAAGGGGGAGATCCTAACGGGACAGGCACAGGCGGTCCCGGCTATGCGATAAAGGGTGAATTCAGCGCAAACGGCTTTAAAAATGAGCTAAGGCACACAAGAGGCGTTTTATCTATGGCAAGGTCGAGGGGTATGGATAGTGCGGGAAGCCAGTTTTTTATTATGGTGGCAGATTATCCATCGTTAGACGGTAAATACGCATCATTCGGAAAAGTGATAGAGGGAATAGAGGTTGCGGATAAAATAGTAAGTGCAAAACGTGACAGAAACGATAAACCCCTTGAGAGTCAAGTAATGAAAAAGGTTAGCGTCGAAGTCTTCGGCAAAGAATACCCCGAGCCTAATAAAATGAAGTAGCAATGAGGGCGAGCCTTAGCGTTGAACAGGAAACCTGTTCCGGTATTGTGTGCGGTATTGTGAAGCTAATACTAATCCGAAACAACTTGACAATAAACGCAAAAAGCATTAAAATATTACTATACTCATGTTATCATTTATCGTTTTATGATAATGGGTTTAATTATATATTTGGAGGTGTTACATATAAACACGACAACAATGCTGATTTTGCTTATAATTGCTACTGTACTTATTGTTGTAGCTGCGGTAATTTCATTCCGGCTTGGAATTGCTTATAGAAAAAAAATTGCAGAAGCAGAAATCGGAGGGGCGGAACAGCAAGCAAAAAACATTATTAAAGAGGCTGAAAAAGCTGCCGAAAGCAAAAAAAGAGAGAAAATGTTAGAAGCAAAGGAAGATGCTATTAAACAGCGTGCAGAGCTTGATAAAGAACTTAAAGAGCGTCGCGCTGATATTCAAAGACAAGAAAGACGTATTCAGCAAAAGGAAGAAACACTTGATAAGAAAGTTGATAATTTAGAAAAAAAAGAAGAACAAATTGCAAAGCGTAACAAGGAAATTGAAAACAAAGCATTAGAAATAACTAATTCACAAAAAAAGCAAATTGAACAACTTGAGAAAATATCTGGTTTTACAGCCGATGAAGCAAAGGACTATCTGTTGAAAAGCATTGAGAGTGAAACTCGACACGAAGCTGCTCTTATGGTTAAGGAAATAGAGGAAAATGCTAAAAACGAAGCAGAAAACATTTCGAAAGAAATAATTGTTACCACAATTCAGCGGTGTGCAGCGGACCATTCCGCCGAAACAACAGTATCTGTCGTTCCACTTCCCAACGATGAAATGAAAGGCAGGATAATCGGGAGGGAAGGTAGGAATATTAGGGCACTTGAAACACTTACCGGGATTGATTTAATAATTGACGATACACCGGAGGCGGTAATTCTTTCAGGGTTTGATCCGGTAAAAAGGGAAATAGCCCGAGTATCGCTTGAAAAACTTATTACAGACGGCAGAATTCACCCGGCGCGTATAGAAGAGACTGTTGAAAGAAGTCGAAAAGAAGTTGAGAATATAATAAAACAAGAGGGAGAGCATGCCACATTTGAAACCGGAGTGCATGGTTTGCATCCTGAAATTATTAAACTCCTTGGCAAGTTAAAATACAGGACAAGCTATGGCCAAAACGTGCTTAAGCATTCTATCGAAGTTTCTCATCTTGCCGGAATTATGGCGGGGGAGCTTGGCTGTGATATCAGAATTGCTAAAAGGGCAGGGTTGTTACATGATTTAGGCAAAGCTATAGACCATGAGTTTGAAGGCTCACATGTTACAATAGGCGCCGATGCCGCAAAAAAATATAAGGAAAACGACGAAGTTATACATGCAATTATGGCGCATCATGGTGATATTCAGCCAAATACAGTTGTAGCGTGCATTGTACAAGCGGCAGACTCAATTTCGGCGGCAAGACCGGGCGCACGCAGGGAAAATATCGAAAACTATATTAAACGCCTTGAAAAGCTTGAGGAAATAGCCAATTCTTTTGTAGGTGTTGAAAAATCTTTTGCAATACAAGCGGGTAGGGAAGTCCGTATTATGGTAAAGCCGGAGAGTGTTACGGATGAAGAAACGATACTACTTGCAAAGGATATTGTCAAAAAGATTGAAGCGGATATGGAATATCCGGGGCAAATAAAAGTTAATGTAATAAGAGAGCTTCGTTCCATTGAATATGCAAAATAAAATTTGCATATTCTAATTAGGAGATACACATTTGCATGAAAAAATGATATATAATCAATAAGAAACATATATATATTATGCCATGTTTTATACATGGCATAATATATTTAGTGTTTAGTATTAGTATAATACGATATTTCATTTTTGCATGATTCGGGAAAAGAGGCTTATATGAAAATTTTAATTGTCGGAGATGTTATCGGCAAAAGCGGTATCACTTTTATTCAAAAACATTTAAATTCTATAAAAAAATTGCACGGCATTGATTTTTGCATTGCAAACGGTGAAAATACCGCTGTTGGTAATGGCATAACAAAAGAAAGTGCCGATTCTTTAATTAATGCCGGCATAGATGTTATTACACTCGGCAACCATGCGTTTAATAAGGCGGATGTATTTAGCCTTATGCTCGATAACTATCCTGTTATACGCCCCGCAAACTATCCACCGGGTACATCGGGTGACGGATATATTTTGGTAGATGTTGGGCATTATACCGTAGGTGTAATAAATGCCCTTGGTAGGGTGAGCCTAAAAAGCTTAGATTGCCCGTTTAGGGCGGTTTCTGATGTAATTTCAAAGATTGAGGGCAAGGCCAATATAATAATAGTTGATTTCCATGCCGAGGCAACAAGTGAGAAGATTGCCATGGGGTATTTTCTTGACGGAAAGGTTTCGGCGGTTATTGGAACGCATACACATGTTCAAACTGCTGATGAACGCATATTACCCGGCGGTACCGCTTATATAACAGATATTGGCATGACCGGACCTATGGACAGCGTTATTGGTGTTCAAAAAGAGATAATTGTCGATTGGTTTGTAACACAAATGCACCGTAGGTTTGAGACATCAGATAACCCGGTGCTTTTATCCGGTGTTATTGTAACAGTTGATGAAAACACGAGACAAGCAACTGACATAGAACGTATTAATATTAGTTAATATTAGTGCCTTGACACAGCTATATATTAGTTTTGCACTTGTTCATTTTCCGTCATGCTGCGTTGTCGTCGGCTTAAATATCAATGGATATTCGCGCCTCCTTCCGCCTTGCCTGATGAAAAAATGACCGGCGTGCCAATCCTAACATCTAACTGTGCCAAGGCACTAGTACTATAAGGGGAGTTGAATTTAGTATGATTCATAAAAAAATACAAATTTGGGACAAAGGTGAATATAATGGTGCCAACCCTGATTATAAACCGTGGATTGACACTTATATTTTAAACAATACAAGCAAAAAGACTGCCGCAGTATTAGTGCTACCCGGCGGTGGCTATTCATTTTGTTCATGGCGTGAGGCAGAGCCTATTGCGGTTTGGGTGAATAGTATAGGATACCATGCTTTTGTTCTTAATTATAGTGTTTCTCCCAACAGACACCCGCAACCCTTGCTTGATGTTACAAGGGCGATGTGCATAATTCGTGACAATGCTGACCAATGGAACATTGATTCGGATAAAATAGCGGTTTGCGGTTTTTCCGCAGGTGGACATCTTGCCGCATCTATAGGTACGCTTTGGAACGAAGCTTGCCTTCAAAATGTAAGCGGAATGGAAGAGGGAAAGAACAAACCAAATGCTTTAATTTTAGGTTATCCTGTTATATCAGGGGGGAAGAAAGCACATAGGGGTTCATTTAGAATGCGGCTCGGTGAGGATGCCACACAGGCGGAAATTGAGGAGAAGTCCCTTGAAAGCAGGGTGAGCAGTGTTACCCCGAAAACATTTATATGGTCAACCTTTAATGACCAGGCTGTGCCGGTTGAAAATACCTTGCTTTTTTCTTGCGCTTTGCGAGAAAACAATGTACCGTTTGAGCTGCATATCTTTCCTGATGGTGTTCACGGGCTCTCACTTGCAACAAAACAAACAGATGACGGTAACCCTAAACCCGATAACCCACATGTGGCAGTGTGGACGGAACTCTGTAAAAAATGGCTTGAACACACTTTTTTTGATAAAGACTAATCCCTTACCCTATGACCATTATATAAATTGTAGTAGAAACCCTTTTTGTTATATATCGCGTCATGATTGCCCTTTTCAATGATTTGTCCGTCATTTATCACAAGGATTTCGTTTGCATCACGAATGGTGCTCAATCGGTGCGCTATGACAAAGCTTGTTCTGCCCTCCATAAGCTTTAGTAATGCTTGTTGGATGTTTTTTTCTGTTCTGGTATCAATATTGCTGGTTGCTTCATCAAGTATAAGGATTGAAGGGCTTGCCAAAATAGCCCTCGCTATTGAAATAAGCTGGCGTTGTCCTTGGCTTATTCCTTCGCCGCCATCGGATAAAATGGTGTCGTAACCATTTGGAAAATGAGCTATAAATTTATGCACATTTGCATGAATTGCCGCTTGCTCAACCTCTTCGTCTGTGGCGTCCGGTCGACCGTATCTTATGTTTTCCCTGATTGATGAAGAAAACAAATATGTGTCTTGTAATACCATTCCGAGGTTTTTGCGAAGCGTATTACGGTCTAATGTGCGAATGTCGTTTCCGTCTATTAATATACTTCCCTCATCAACGTCATAGAACCTGGTAAGCAAATTTACAATTGTTGTTTTTCCCGCGCCGGTGGGGCCTACTAAAGCTATAGTGCTTCCCGGTTCGGCTGTTATTGTTACATTTTTCAATACTTGTGCTTCTGCATTGTATCCGAATGTAACATTTTTAAACTCTACCTTACCCTTTATTTGGGTAATTGGTTTTCCGTCTAAAGGCTCCGGTTTTTCTTCCATAACTTCAAAAACACGTTCGGCTCCTGCTATTGCTGATTGCAAAGAGCTAAAAAGGTTTGCCATCTCATTAATGGGACGGGATAGCTGCTTTGAATAAATGAGCATGTTAGAGATTTTGCCGATAGTAAGTGTTGTATTTCCTGAGAGAATCAACCCACCGCCTATAAATGCTACCAATGCAAAGCCAATATTATTAAGTGAGTTCATTGCAGGCCAGATAATGCTTGAAAGAAACTGTGCCTTAATCCCCACACTCCTTAAATTTTCGTTTTTCTCGGCAAAATTCTTAATGATTATTCGCTCTCTACCAAATATTTTTACAACTTTTTGCCCGCTAATAGTTTCTTCAATCGTAGCGTTTAGTTCACCCAAGATTTTTTGTTGTGCCGCGAAATGCTTTTTGGAATGTTTTGCAACAATTTTGGTTATAACAATACCGCTCGGGACAATTAATAGGGCGATTAGTGTCAGTAAAGGACTTATAATAAACATAGCAATAAGTGTCATAATAATTGATAAACCGCTTGAAATAAGCTGCACAATAGATTGATTAAGTGCCTGCCAAATATTATCAACATCGTTGGTGAGTCTGCTCATTAGTTCACCGTGGGGTTTTGAATCAAAATATCTGATTGAAAGACCGCCGAGTTTATCAAATAAATCATGGCGTATTTGTTGTATCGCTTTATTCGACAGGATGACGCTAAAGCGCGTTTGTAACCAGGAAGTCAGGGCGGATACAGAATAAACAGCAGCAAGCATAAAGCAAAAACGTGCAAGCCCGTCAAAATCAAACACCATTATATACTTATCGATTGCCGTTCCGACTAACATTGTGCCGTAAACCATACTTGCGGTGTTTATTATAACGGAAATGAAAATTATTGCAAGTGCTGCCTTTTGCATTTTAACATAATACCATATTTTACTGATTACATCTTTTGAGTATGTCTTTCTTTTCAAGCCAACCCCTCCGTCCCTAGTTGGGATTTGTATACATCGGTATATATCCCATTTTGCGAAAGAAGCTGGTCATGCGTCCCTTGTTCTGCGATTGTACCGTCTTTTAACACGATAATTCTATCCGCTCCAAAAGCCGTGCTTACACGCTGTGCAATAATTATTACGGTGCAATCAGTAAGTTCTTTGCGAAAGTTTTTTTGGATTTGTGCTTCTGTAATAACGTCAACTGCACTGGTGCTGTCGTCAAGTATAAGAATTTTAGGTTTTTTTGCGATTGCCCGTGCCAACGCTATTCGTTGTTTTTGACCGCCGGATAATCCGACACCTCGTTGCCCTACAAGGGTGCTGTATCCCTCTGCAAAGGAGTCTATGAAATCATTTGCGTAAGTAATTTGCGCAACACGCCTTAGTTCTTCATCAGACGCTGCTTCGTTGCCCCATCTGATATTATCTGCTATTCTGCCGGTAAACAAAATAGTATCCTGCGGCACCATGCCGATGTGTGAGCGCAGGTTTTCGATATCGTATTCTCTGACATCAACATCATCGATTAAAACACGACCGGACGTAACATCGTATAGACGGGGGATTAAACTGACAAGTGAGGTTTTGCCTGAGCCGGTTTCCCCTATTATTGCTACTGTTTCGCCGGCGTTTATTTTTAGGTTAATATTGCTTAATTGTTGGCTGTCGTTTTTTTTGTCATACCCAAAAGAGACATTCTCAAATTCTATAACACCATTGATTGATTTAACAATTTTCGGGTTTGACGGGTTTTGCATTGCACTTTGTGTATTGAGTACCTCATTTATTCTATTTGCCGAAACATACGCCCTTGAAATAAAAACAAACAAAAAACCAAGCATCATGAATGAAAATAGTATTTGAGTCGAATAGTTGATAAATGCGATTATTTTGCCGACCTCTGTTTGCCCCGCATTTGCCAACAGACCTCCATACCATAAGATGGCAACAATGGTAAAATTCATTATAATTATCATTATCGGCATAGTGAGCGCTAACAGAGAACCTGCTCTGATGCCTACCTCTGATAAATCTTTATTTGCCTTGCTAAACCGTTGCTTTTCATAATCAAAGCTTACAAATGCTTTTATTACTCGAATTCCGCTTAAGTTCTCACGTATGATTAGATTAATTCTGTCAAGTTTTTCTTGAACAGCATTAAACAGCGGGAAGCTTTTTCTTACAAAAAAGGTAATAAAAAAAGCCAATATCGGTAACACAATCGCGAGTATAACGGATAGCTCTAAATTTATCCTTGCTGCCATAAAAAAACCGCCAAAGGCAAGCAACGGGGCACGAAACATCATTCTAAGACCCATTAATACCATGTGCTGTACTTGCATAACATCATTTGTAAGACGGGTGATAAGGGAGGAATGTTTGAACTCATCTATATCCGAAAAAGCAAGGCCTTGGATTTTTATATACATTTCATTCCGCAAATCTGCACCGAAGTTTTGGGAGGCTTTCGATGAGAAGTAAATACACCCTATTCCACCTGCTGACATCGCAAGTGCAAATCCAATCATCTTAAGACCGGTTATAACGATGTAGCGCATGTCACCATTGGCAATGCCTATATCCACAATATTACCCATCAGCCGCGGTTGCTGTAATTCAAGTAAAACCTCGACCAATAAAAAAGAGGGGGCCAATATCACATATTTTATATATGGCTTCAGGTATTTAAATAATTTAATCAAAATTTGTTTTCCTTTCAATCAATATTAATACTAAATTCAATCAAATATAACACTATATTTGATTGAGTTTAGTATAAAAAAAAG
>JAAZFB010000026.1 GCA_012511915.1 Clostridiaceae bacterium | reverse complement strand
CCTGTTGTGTTCCCCCTGCCGTTAACGCATTAAATACATTCTGTGGACTGACGGTTGCATCTGTACCGTCCTTTCCATCAACCCCATCAACCCCATCAACCCCATTAACGCCGTCTGTACCTACAATTTTAGTTATGTTGCCCCAATTACTTCCACCATCGAACGATACCACCATATATTTATCATTCGTTTGAAATAAAGAGTGCCAGTATGTAGGGTGCGTATTGGGATTACCCAAGTTATACTGAGAATACATGGATTTCACAGGAGAGTTATTCATATCCCAAGTGACGGTTCCTGATAATTTAAGGTTTTCAGTAATAACAGTATTTCCATCAATCCTAACATTGCCACTTAAATTAAAACCAGTTGCCGTCTGTTCAAAAGCACTATAAATATTATTTGACGTTGCGACCGCCCACGCTGAACCATTCCAAAAATAATAGTAATCATTTGATGTATTGTAATATAATCGTGTTTTGTCGCTATACGGTGGGGAAGAGCTTGTTAGTATTGGTTCGCTATAATCAGCACTGACCTTTAGTGTAATTGCGGTTTCCGTTTGAATTATTCGGCTGTCCAAATTTGAAAAATTACTACTTGCACCATCTTTCGTTTCGTATGTAGCAGAAACAGAGGAATAAATACTGTTAGCACTTTGTGTTATTTGTGAATTTGTCTGCACCTTTGTATAGTAATCAGTATCAAGTAGGTTAGTTGTATATTGTCTTTCATTGTTAACGGCACTTGTAATTGCGGTTGCCGTTTGCGTTATAGTTGAATAATTGACTAATTTATTATCAACATCTATTGCGCTAACCTTATAGGATATTTCACGAGCATTGACCTCAATGGAACTTTCATTTTCTACACCATTTGGATAAACCTCGCTGACCAGAATCCCAATACCCTCTGCCGAAACCTTAATTTCAGTTTTCATATTTTCTTTTTCTTTTTTAATATAATCGGCAAAATTATCATCATCCAAGTTATACAGTAAATCCTCATACTTGCGCTTTGTTATAGCAAGCTCATCACGAAGTAATTGAACTTCGTTCCTAAGTTGTCTAAAGTCCATACCTTGAATTGGAATATCAGACATATAAATCACCGCCATTTGTTACAAACACTTCAAGTCCATACAGCTTTACATATCCATGCCCTCTAATGTGTAACTTAAAGCCGTAGCTTGCCGTTTGGCGTGGTACAATTCTTATAGGAACTTGACCGCCACCGCTTCCCGAATACACTCTATGGGAATTTAAACTCCACTGCTCATCGTCATAAAGAACATATATATCCAAATCGCTACCATTCGGAATCTGTGCCAATAGCTGAATTTTTTTGATATGTTTAATATCAATCGTTTTACCTGTGAAAAAGTCCGTTTCAAGCCGCCAACTTTGATTATAGTTACCGCTATCCACTCTATATACATTTCCGTCTTTTCCAAGTAAGTACATTCCATTTTGATTATGCGCAAATCCTAAGACTTCAAAATCTATGCTTTCTTCTGCCCATTGGTCAATTAAAGTATCATATACAAATAAATTATGTGCGCTTTTATCGGTTTCACAATATAGATAATACTTCCGATTGTCCGTACCACTAACAGCGTTGTAAAATTCACCAACATTTAAGTTGTAGCCAATAATGCGTGGATTTGCTCCTGTGTAAACCTTGACGTTATCCCTGTCGGTAAATATCAAGCGACCGTCTACATCTTGTATGCTTCGGTTATCAATACAACCTTCGGCAAAAATATCTTGCAACCTGAAAGGGTTTTTATTGTTATAAATCTCATGCATGAAGTTTTCCTTAAAGCAGATAACATGATTCATGAAAGTTGTAATACCGGTAAAACTGCTATTTGCTTTCGTGTTAGCTTGCGCAGGTGAAACCCATGCATTGTTCACGTTATATTCTTGGGTAGTATCTAAATTCCAGTTGGTATAATCATTAAACCCACTCGCATATACTCTGTCATCGTCTACACCAAACAACCTTGACAAATGCACCGTAGCATATTTTAAATCCGGAACTTGATTTATTCCCACATCCATATCAGCAGGTGTGAAGTTACTATTTATTTCAAAGTCCATTGATTTCTTATCGGGGAATATTAAAAGTTTTTTTACAAATTCGCCCGACACAGGGTCAGTTGGCGTATCATAAACATTAAACTTTACAATACATCTTTGATATTCATCGGCAGAAGTCGCTCCACTTGACTTTAATGTACCCGTATAGGTAGTTCCATTCGATTTGATATAATCAATTTTTATTTGAGTACCGCTCCTATACACAACGAGTAAAAAATTATCAAACCCAAAAATACTGATTGGATTTGTATAACCGCTCTTATACACAAGTCTTTTTTGTGAGGGTATCAAATACGGAGTTTCATCAGTTGAAATATTATTCTCCATAGATAATACCCCTGTATCCATAGTCTGCCTTTTATTAAGGCCGCTCCAATTAACCTTAGTCAGCTTGTAAGCCTTTTGTCCTTGCGGCAAAGGTAATTGCATATATGTAAGTGAATCATTCTTTTTTTTAGCCATAAGGACACCTCACATTCCAAACTGAGCTTGTCGGCTTGAAATCCAAGCCTTAAAGTTTTCCAGTAACACATTATAATCATTTATCCATTTTGCCGCCAAACTATCTTCATTGGCAAGTTTATACGCTTCCCCTCGTAATTTTGATTTCATAAGGTCAATAAATTCAAGTGGTAACATTAAATTGCCAGTTCCAATTACGTCCGATTCGCTAACTGTTTTAATAGCCGGTTTAACAAAATAAACAATCGTCAGCTTCGCAGGAGTAGAGGGAACGTTGTATCCAATATCAGTACCTTGTTTGTAGTAAGTGTTCGGAAAGATAATACCGCTTACGGTAGTCGATTTAATAAGCTGTATTTCATCAGCAAAAACCGTATAAACATCCTCAAATCGTATAGGGCTTTCATTTGCCGGAACAATTACACTGTCTATGTCAATAGGGTTACTTATCGGACTGGTTATAATGATTTTCCCATGCTCCCTTATGAACTCACTGTATAAAAGCTGTTCCAAGCCATTAAGCCAAGTGACATATGTTTTATTTGATATTGGAAGTGCAACATCAATTTCAGTTTTTAAATCCTCTATCAAGCTGCTAACAGAAATTTTACTATCAAACATATTACCACCCCATTCGCTTCATTTTTCTGCCCTTTGCGTTATCATTCCAATATTTCAGATAAGCAGATTTTGATTTTCTAATGAATTCACCCTTGTATGTTTCGTCCTGCCCTGATAAAAACAAGATATTATCTATAATTGCACCTGTATATAGCGGAAGTACAATATTTTCATCAGATAATGTGTTGATTGGTGTAAACTCGGCGTTATCTTGAAAAAGAAAGTCCGGATAGAGCGAAGAAAGTTCAATCACACTATCATTAAAGTAATTGAAGAATCGCCTTTGCTCCAAGGGTACTTGTAAATTCACTTTTTCAAAGATTTCCAAAATAGTCATTTCGTCACCACCAATTTTTATTTGTTCAGCAAGTGCCAAAGTCTTGTGCGGCAGGGAGGTAAACTACCGCACAAGAAACTGACAATCAAAAGTAGTTATGCACAATTAAAAATACGAACACAGCCGCCGGGGTTCGTGCAAAGTAAATCGCCAAAGTTAACGAGTAATGCACGATAAACGGACTGATTTTCCATAAGGTTGAAAATACCACCACCTTGAAGGTCTGCAAAGTTCCACTCCTGTTGATGGAGTTCCATAGCCGAACCTTCAATTCCCCACATTTCTTTGGAAGGAACAAAGCTTTCGTTAACAATGTCAACTTCTTTGTTACCAAAGATAAACTTGATAGCCTTAAAGCCGCCGGTATTAGTTTTGCTCATTTCTTCAACACGAATGTTGTTGACACGAAGGTAATTTACATAGTTGTCATAAGCGTCATCACCGCAAAGCAACATATCAACATTACTATTCTTTTCATTTTTCGCACGTCTTAATGCGCTTGTGATAGTACCATCGTCAATGTCGCTTCCTGCATCCACAGAAATGGGGTTCTAGAAAGGATTTGTTGCTTTAGTGATACCATACAATTTAGTAATGTTATTGTCGAAAATCGCACCAAGACCTGTGATTTCTCTGTTGTAAGAGTTCTGAACCGTAATAAAACCTGCATCATAAGTTGAATCGTCACCGCTTACGGTTATAGTTTTATTGGCTCTATCAACGGATACAATTCTTCTTCCTGCACCGCCGGTCACAGGAGTTGTTTCCCCTGTTTCATAGATGTCGATAATCAACCCTTCTTTTAGGTATGTAGTATCTGCAACGGTAATGGTTTTCCCTGCCACTGCAAGAGCAGAAATGGTAGTAAGAACACCTGTTCCGTTTCCAAACAATGCACGCCCAACGTTCCATTTTGCCGTTTCGTATGCGCCCTTTACCTCGGTGTCAAGTGCATTAGCCATTGCGCCGCCCGAACCAGTAAGCCTAACGGCTTTTGCGGAAAATGCAATGTTTACATACATATCCTTTGAATTGGTTTCAAATCTCTCGAACCTCACGCCACCTGCGGCAGGTGTAGCCTGACCTTCAGCTCCGAAGCCAAAACCGCCCGAAAGTCCAATGGGCGCGCTCGATACGATTTTATCTGACTTCAAGGGAACCTTTTTAACCTTACTGAGCAGAGCAGACGGCTCAACGCCCAATTGGTTACGCCATACGGGTAAATAGTTTTCCTTTAATGCCTTTTCAAATGTAATTAGATTTTGCATAATTTCATCTCCTTAAAATTTTAGTTTGCTCCAAACATTTCACGAGTACGCTTTGAAGCTTCCTCAAATGTTTTTGGTTTTTCTTTTATATTGAGTGCCGCATTGACCGCACCGCTACTTGCAGAAAATGGTGGCACTTGCTGACTACCTTGAACCTGTTCAAGTCTTTTCTTTTCAAGTAACTCTTGAAAATCTGTATTACTCTCGTAAAGCTCCATGAGTTCATCCGCTGAAAGCTCCTTTTCGGGAGTATTCATACTGTTTACACCTTTTGCAATCGCATAAGCTGTAATGTATTTTTCCTCGATAGGAACATCGGGGGAAGATAAAGCTTTGTTATTTGTAATGATTTTGTCAAGCTGAGGGAGCATTCCCTCAATTCCTTCAAGTTCGGGTATCGTAGCCAAAGCAGTCAACACTTCTGACTTTTCCTTTTCGTACATACCCTCTTTTGCCTGTGCGACAAAAGGCTCTAATTCTTTCATCATGTTACCCTTAACATATTCAGCCATTTTATTGGCAAATTCAACCTGTTTAGCTTGAATGGTTTCTTCATCGTCAAATGCCAAATTACTAATATCGAGTACCGGCATGACTTCTTCAATCAAGTTCTCTTTCTGTTGGTCACTCATTTGAGAAATGGTCTGTTGCAGGGTTTCGTTCTGCTCTTTAAGTGTCGATAGTTCCCCAAGAACCTGCTGTAACTGTTGGTCTTTTTCATTAGCAGTTTGAGCCGCTATCTCTGCCGTTTGCACAGCGTTTTCAGTAACAGGGTCTACATTTTCGGTAGCAGGGTCTGTATTTTCAGTAGCAGGAGTTTCTTCAACCGGCGTTTCCTCAGTATCCTGCTCCAAATTTTCAATACCCTCAATTGATAATTGCTCCCCCTCATCAAATAAGTTTTCAGTTGCCACACTCGCATCATTAAAAGTTTGAAGTTGGTTATCAGCCATTTTTAATTGCTCCTTTCGTTTAAATAAACATATAATCTATAAATTTCATAACTAACCCATCATTCCACCGCCCATCATTTGCTGTTGCTCTGCCATCTGCTTTTGCATTTTGCGTTCTTCATGTTGTGCGGCGTGCATTTCTAAGGCCTTTGCATATTCAGGCTTTTTGAGCTTTAAAATTTGGAAATTCATTTGAAGAATATATCTCAAATGTTCCTCATAATGTATCTCATCATCATCAAAGGGGGAAAGTTCGGGTAAAATGCCATTTTCAAAAAACACATTTTCCCTTTGTGCCGCTTGAATTTGAAGTAGGTTTATATTCATGATTTCGGTATAGTTACCGATTTTCATAAACTCCAATGCCCTTTGTTTCACTCGCTCCGGTATTTTACCGGAAGCATCTGTGAATAAACCTAAGT
>JAAZFB010000274.1 GCA_012511915.1 Clostridiaceae bacterium | reverse complement strand
TGCTTCAACCGCTCCGATAATAATTAAGAAGTTAGCGATTTGATCGCTCTTTTTAAAATAGAGGATGTATTTGTCTCGCCAATGAGTGATTTTTGGTTCAATATTGCTGTTCTTATAACGAGCGAAAAGATGCGACATCCATTTCGCGTAATTCTCGCTAGTTAAGGATATTTCTAAATGATAGTTTGAAGTGGTAGGCGAATTGATTGATCCCGAGGCGAGAAAGGCTCCGGCTAAATAGCCAGCGATACTCACGTCATTTGAGACGATATTCTTTGATATTTTGCCTTCAAGAAAAGATATTTCTAAATCAGTAATTATCTCTTCGGCTTTATCATCAATTGTGATGGCATACGTCGCCCTCTTTCTTTGATTCCTATAAAAAGAAAGGTGAGCGTCAGAGTTATATAAATGATTGATTTGCTGATAAACAAATTTAGCAATTTTTGCGTTTTCTGTTTCTAGCAATAAACTGCTCTGCTTATTTTGGAAGATTATCGATCCGTTAATACGGATATACGCCGAAAGGAGAGCTTTGAGTCGTTCGAAAGAATCATATTGGTTATGACAAAGTTCATCTTTGACTTTTTGAGTAAAAGATTGAGTTGTCCTCATATTAATCCTAAATTTTCCTCGTTCAAATCAGGTGAGTCGCGATGGAAAACGACAGTACGATATTTATTTGAGAAGTGTTTGGCTAAGTAATTTGCAACATACGTTGAACGATGTTGTCCACCACTGCAAGCGATGCCAATGTTATACATGGGTCGGCCGGTCTGTTGAACACATTCAAGCTGGAAGTCCAAGAACTTAACGATGTTATCAATAATTTCTTGAGTGATGGGGAATGATTTCATGTAATCAATAACTGGTTGATCAAGGCCATTCAGCTCGCGAAGGCTCTCGACCCAATATTGATTAGGAATATCACGGACATCAAAGATCATGTCGAGATCCATAGGAGTCCCATTTTTATACCCAAAGGAAATAAAAGATATCGTCGTAATGTTTTCTCCTACGTGGTTGGAGAGACGATTGTAGAGATTGAAGCGAAGGGCTTTTATATTCAGCGAAGTGGTGTCGATATAAATATCGGCATAAGCAAAAAGGTCTTGGCTTTCTTTCAAGTCCAACTCGATTGCTTTTTTCAAGCTGATTTTCTGCATGAAGCAGCGTGGATGAACGTGTCGACTAAGGCGGTAACGTTTTTGAATCTCAATAAGGTCGCAGGTTAGCAAAACTAATCGAGTTTTAAAATGGGGGTTCTTCTTGGCCAAATCAAGAACCTTGTGTGCCTTGATCAAAGAGATGATTAAACAGAATTTATTGGTCTTATAATCGTTGTTCACAAATGCTTCAAGAGTGGAATTGACCGCATCAAAAGGGATGTTTTCAACGATGTAGTACCCAAGTTCTTCAAAAACATGTTTTGAAGACGTGATGCCCGATCCAGATTGACCGGTTAAAATGACTAACTCGTTCATTCTTGGTCTCCTTTCAAATATTCAATAATCGAACGAGCGGCAACCATTCCGT
>JAAZFB010000273.1 GCA_012511915.1 Clostridiaceae bacterium | reverse complement strand
GATTATGTCGGATATTTATTCCACAAATAGTAGGCTGGCCTTCACGCCCGTAAGCATGGCCTTATTTGGGCGTGAAGGTGGCCTTAAATCACCGGACTCGTGGTCGTCTTACACCGTAATACACAAAACATTTCAGTTGAAGTTACGATTGGCATCTTTTCCAGCTCCTTTTAAAAGTAATTCGGATTACATTTTATATTATACCAATTGATACCACTTAATAATTCGTTAATAGCATGTAACCGAGCAAATTATATCGAAAAACACATATATGTTTTCAATAGTGGTCGCGTGAAGGAAGGTGGCAGATTATACTGCAATTCATTGTAGAACCCTTCCCTGGCAAGCTTAATATCAGGAGGTTCTTCTCCAGTTATGATAATAAGGGCTATGCCAAACCACTGAAATTAAAAAGAGAATTAAACCAGCTATGCTAGCAATAATAAATTTGTTAAGCCAGATAGTATGGGATAATTATCCATTCAAGTTGGCTGAATTGTACATAACAAGAAGCTACTTGATTTCTTTGACCTTTGTCAAATCTCCGCTACACAATATATCAATGTTGTTGAAAATCTTTTCCGCAGACCAGTCCCACCATCTCAATTTCAGAAGATAATCAATAAGTTGATCATCAAACCTTTTCTTAATTATCTTACAAGGGTTCCCGCCCGAAATGGTGTACGGAGGAATATCTTTGGCCACAACAGAATTCGCTGCAACAATTGCTCCGTCACCAATATGAACGCCCGGCATAATCGTAACATATTGACCAATCCACACGTCATTACCGACGATCGTATCTCCCTTGAACGGCAAATCTTCAAGTTTGGGCGTCGTTTTTTCCCAACCGCCACCCATCAGGCTAAAAGGATAAGTTGTAACACTATTCATACGATGGTTCGCGCCGTTCATCACAAATTTGATGCCCCGTGCTATTGCGCAGAATTTTCCGATGATTAGTTTATCACCATAAAATTCGTAGTGATGTGAAACATGTTCTTCAAATTTATCCGCACCATTAATATCATCGTAATAAGTGTATTCACCAACTATAATATTAGGACGTGTAATTACGTTTTTGATATAACAAATACTTTTGATTGCTTCATTTGGATAGATTGAATTTGGATTTGGTCCATATTGCATATTATCAACTCCTTCATGTAATATAAATAATTTGTAATTATAAAATACCCAGTATGCTCATTATAGAAAGTGGCTTGCTCGCTAAATTGAAATTTGTCGGTCTTGTACTGTTAAATGATTACTTCACCTAAGATTTTATCATGCGGAACAATCAAGCACTTTTCTATCGCTTTCCAATGAGTTTCATACAACTGTTTTTGAGCTTTGCCATAATTTTTATCTGTATCGAATTCCCAGTAGAGTGCATAGCGAACACATTTTACAATACGAGTAAGTTTGTCAGGTTGAAGCCCATCCTTAATAGTTTTCATATCCTTTATATAGTGTGTACGCTGTATAAGCCGAAGAGATTGACAACCGTCTATTACTTTCATCATTTGAACAGCGTCTTTCATAATAGCTTCAAACTCATTCGTCTTATCTGGCTTTACCTGATAAATACTAATTTCCGAAAATGGCATCCTCCTACCTCCTCTAAATTTCTGTGTATCTGGGTGTTGTATAAATAATTAGTATTCAATGACTTATATTCGGGCTTCATGTTATTAGCCTACTGGGCAACCTTAAATATGGATTAGGGGAAGTTCAATAATTTCTATAGTTCAAGGAGAAATTGGAACTTACATGATTGGTAAATAACGATTTTTAAATTCCTCCCAGGCTTTTTGCGTGTATATATGAACAAAATCCGATTTTCCCTTTGTATATGCATCCCGGTCGTGTTCAAACTGTTCTCCTAATCCCAACTTCAGGTTTTCATATTCTCCGGCAACATCGGGATATTTCTGTAAATAGTCCCGGAAATAAAGTTCACCCCAATCTCCCGGATGCTTAATATGAAGATGGTATACCTTTTGAGCAAAGCCTTTGGGAGTATAGCCTTTGTTAAAATCAAGCGCATCTTTTGCGCCTTCATCCCGCGCCATCAAAATCCAGCCGTTATTTTGCAGCAATCCAATAACTTCATCGGCAGCGTACCCGTCCTTAATCTCAAGCAGAATATCTACAGTTGGCTTGGCGACAAGCCCTGCAACCGAGGTGCTTCCGATGTGGTTTATGCGGTAAATATCATAATCTCTTAGAATGGCTGTCAGTTTGTCCTTTTCTTCTTCATACCATATTTTATATTCCGGGTTATGCTCTTTTAAAATGATGGGGAATAGCTTCCATAACTCTTCCAAGCTCATATTTTTCAAATCTTTCATCTGCTTCACCTATAAATTCGAATTTTTATTATTACAGCCAGATAGCCCAATCGCCAAAATCAAAGGTGCCGCTACCATGATGCAGGTTGCCGTCGACTTTCAGTTGCCGGAAAGCATCTCGCATACGGATCAGAATCTCTGGCTTAATGTCCAAACTATGATGAGCCGGAAATACTCTTTTTACAGGCAGCACCGCAATCTTTTCAAGCGACACAAGATATGCTTGCGGGTCGGTGGAAGGGTAGTACGCAAATAGCGTGTCCTTATAGACAAGATCACCGGTAAATAAGTATCCACGTTGCGGCTCCCAAAAACATAGATGCCCCGGAGAGTGCCCTGGTGTATGCAGTGCAGTAATCACGCGCCCACCCAGATCAATGGTATCACCGTCTTTCAGTACCCGTGTAGGCATTCCCTGAAAGAACTTGTAAGTGTTGACGTCATAACCCTCCGGCAAATCACAGCGATCTATGACCATATCCCGGATAGTATTCATTGTCAGAGGGAATTCACCGTTTAGCCAGTTTAGTTCTGCCTCATGTGCGTAGAAATTCGAGTAGTATTCATGCCCACCGATATGATCCCAATGGATGTGTGTTGCCACAGCAATTACTGGCTTGTCCGTCAGCTTTTTCACTTCATCAGAAATATTGCAGATGCCAAGACCGGTGTCGGTGAGCAAGCACCGATCTTCACCTTCAATCAGGTAGCAGTGCGTTTCCTCCCAATGGCGGTATTCGCTGATAATATGAGTATCTGTATCAATTTGATC
>JAAZFB010000272.1 GCA_012511915.1 Clostridiaceae bacterium | reverse complement strand
GAAAAAATCCTCGCAAATCTTATACTAAATTCAATCAAATATAACACTATATTTGATTGAATTTAGTATTAGTTGGTTTTTAATTAGTGTTTATGAATTATCCTTTTATTTGATAATAGTGTAAGTCAAAATGATGCGTTCGGGAAAGCCCTATGCTCTCGGACACTTTTTTTTATCTTTATATTTTTTCCTTGTGGCGATTCCCCCTCTTATATGTCGCTGGGACTTGTTTTCGTCGAGTATTTTTCTAATTTCCTGTGACAGCGGTAAGTTCATAGATTGAAGTCTTTGCGTTATATCCTTATGTACCGTGCTTTTGCTTATCCCAAAATGTTTCGCGGCACTGCGTACAGTAGCTTTGTTATCTATTATATATTTTGCAAGTTGTATCGTTCGTTCTTCTATATAGGTATTCACCGCTAAAGCCTCCTTTACAACCTCTTTTGTATTATATTATGCAGTCAACTGTTAATATAGTACATACCAATAAAGGATTAGCGTTAGTGTAATTTATACGAAAATTCGGCAATAATAATGATATGTATAATTATTATAAGATTAGCAAGCAAATAAATATGACTGTTGTCGGTGAAAAAAGCAATGCCGAGCTCGGAACAATAAACGATGTTTTGTTGCGTAAAAATGATTTGAAAATAATCGGGTATGTTGTGCTTGTAGGTAAGGTTATCCGTTGGGCACGATTTTTACATGCCGATTCTGTTAAAAAGATGGCAAATAACATAATATATGTTGACGATGCATCGGTGCTTTTACCGTTGTCAAATATTAAAAAAAATAGTACAATTACAAGTTTTTTAAAAGAAATTAAAGGCGCACAAATAGCGCTGGACGGAAGGGAAATAGGGAATATAAGCGATGCATTATGTAATACAGAGATAGGCGAAATTGCTTACTTTGAGGTGTCAGACGGTTTTTTAGAAGATATACTTCATGGCAGACAACAGATAAACATTAATAACGATATTGTTTTTGGTAATAATAATGTTGAAATAAAAAATAAAGGAGACCAAATATAATGAATACAGGTTCTTTTGTTAAGGGTATGGTTACGGGTGCGGTTATAGGTATGGGGATTTCCATGGTCGCAAACCCTATTGATGAGCGCGACCGACGTCGTTTTGCAAAAAAAACAACTAAAATGTTTACTACGATAGGCTCTATCGCAGATAATATGATTGATGCAATAAAATAGGAGCTCTTCGTGAAGAGAAAAATATTATTCTATATTATTTGCCTTTTGGCATTGTTTTTTTTATATTTTGCATGGGCGGCTTTTATGCCGCTTTTTTTTGGTGCAATACTTGCATATATTGTTGCACCGTCAATTACATGGCTTGAGGGAAAAGGAATTAAGCGTTGTTTAGCACTGTCTATTGTTTACATTATTGTCGGCATTGCATTGTTTTTTGTTTTTTGGTTTGCCATACCTTATTTTATATCGGCAATTTCGACATTCCAAAAGGTTGTGACCGAATATGCCAATAACGAGAAATTTCCGGTTGATATTTTTAATAATATTTTCAAGCAATTACAAAATACTGCTTTTGACTATATAGGAAAATCTGTTTCAACGCTTTTTTCTGCGCTGGGCAGCATAGTAAACGTAATTATAGGGCTTGTAATTAGCTTTTATATGGTTTTGGATAAAGAAAAGATCTTAAGTGCCCTGCTGAGGCTTATACCTAAAAACCGACGTGACTTTACAATTAGTGTTGCTATAAAAGCGAACAATACTATCAAACAATATTTAAAGGGTTTGGTCGGCATTTCCCTTTCAATAGGATTTTTGGCTTTTTGCGGGCTTACGTTTTTGAAAATAAGGAATGCGCTTTTGCTCGCTGCTTTTGCCGGTGTTTTTGAGGTGATTCCATACTTTGGCGGTATAATCGGAGCATTGCCGGCTGTAATTGCCGCCGCTGCTTATTCGCACCAAAAGGTAATATGGACTATAGTGT
>JAAZFB010000271.1 GCA_012511915.1 Clostridiaceae bacterium | reverse complement strand
GGTTTACTCTTACTGATGAGAATACGCTGCAAATACATTATACTGCATTATCGGATAAACCTACTGTTGTAAATCTCTCAAACCATGCATACTTTAATTTATGCGGACACGACAAAGGAGATATTTCCTCTCATTGGTTAAAAATCAATGCCGGGTATTATGCACCGGTTGATATGATGTGCATTCCGACAGGGGAAGTTTCTCCGGCGCAGAATACCCCCTTTGACTTTATGAGTTTTCACAGGATTGGTGAGCGTATAGAGGCTAAATACAGTCAACTTGAAATTGCAAACGGATATGATCATAATTAGTTTATCAATGGAAGGGGTTGGCGGGTTGCGGCGCAGGTTTTTGAAGAACGCAGCGGGCGATTGATGTCTGTTTATACCGATAAACCATGCATGCAGCTGTATAGCGGCAATTGCCTTAAACGGCACACAGGAAGAGGAGGAGCATTATACCGGAAAAGGGCCGGTTTTTGTCTGGAAACACAATTTGCACCCGATTCGCCGAACCAATCCCTTTGTGAGTCTCAGATGCTTATTACGGGCAAAATATATGATTATCAAACGTATTTCAAATTCAATACGGTTGAAGGATTGGATTTGATTACAGAACGATAGTTGTTTAATTATATTCTACGGAGGATCAAAAAGTAAATATGAATATGATATTACAAGGTACAAACAATTTGGAAGTAAAAAGTATAAATAAAAAAAGGATCATTGGCTTGCTGTACCAGCAGAAGGAAATGACAAAACAGGACCTGGCGCGTTCGTTGGGATTGAGTATTCCTACAGTTTCACAAATACTGAAGGAATTGACTGAAAGAGGATTGGTTAAGGAAGCCGGTATGCTTGAATCAACCGGAGGACGGAAGCCCACTCTGAATGCACTGGTATATGATGCTAAATTTGCTGTCGGTATTGAGATTACTCTAAATCATATCAGGTTCGTGCTGATAGATCTTTATGGTAATATATCAGCTCATAAATATATTAGGATATGCTTCCAAAACACACAAACCTATACAGACAGTCTAAATTCCCTGACAGAGCAGTTTATTGCGGATAATTGCACGGATAGAGGGAAAATACTTGGTATAGGTATTGCTATTCCGGGTATCGTACAAAAAAATAAAGAAATGATAGAATATGTTCCTACACTTAGAGTAAAAAACTATCCCCTCAGTGAAATAACGAAAAATTTCCGATATAAGGTTAAGGTAGATAATGAAGCTAATCTTGCGGGTTTTGCAGAAATTTGGTGCAGGCAGCATATTAGTGATGCGGTATTTCTTTCTATAAACAAAGGCGTTGGAGGAGCAGTAATAATAAATGACAAGGTGTATTACGGCAGCAATTACCGAGCGGGAGAGTTCGGGCACATGACAATTGTTAAAGACGGTAAAAAATGTGCCTGCGGGAAAAAGGGCTGCTTTGAAGCGTACTGCTCTACAATGGTTTTGAGTGACAACAATGGTGATGAAATAACGGATTTTTTTAAGAAACTTGAAAAAGGAAACAAGGATTGCATGGCAATATGGGATGAATACCTTGATCATCTGGCAGCCGGCATTAATAATATTCGTATGGTGTTTGATTCTGAAATAATAATAGGCGGCGATATACACCGGTATATCAAAAAGTATATAAATCAGTTAAATAG
>JAAZFB010000270.1 GCA_012511915.1 Clostridiaceae bacterium | reverse complement strand
TTGCGGTTATTTGCGGTACACCAATACCCGCCACAACACGGGTAGTGCAAATTGAACCGGGGCCTATTCCAACTTTAATACAATCAGCACCGGCCGATATTAAATGACGCGCTGCCTGTGCCGTTGCAATCTTACCAGCTACTACAGCATCATTTGGAAAAGCTTCTTTTGGTTGACTGACAGCTTTTATGATGTTCTAAGAATGCCCTTGCGGTCAATCAATGGATAAAACATCAACTTGAGCTTCCACAAGCGCTTTTGCCCTGTCAAGCATATCGGAAGTTACCCCTATAGCTGCACCGGCGAGCAATCTGCCACCTTTATCTTTTGCCGAATTGGGATAGCGTTCTGCCTTCTCAATGTCTTTAATTGTAATCAGACCTTTTAACATACCGTTTTCGTCAACAATCGGCAACTTTTCAACTTTATGTTTTTGCAATATTTCCTCCGCTTGCGCAAGGGTTGTTCCCTCAGGCGCAGTAACAAGGGATTTGCTCGTCATAACTTCTGAAATATAACGCGAAAAATCTTTCTCAAAACGCAAATCACGATTTGTTAGGATTCCCACCAATTTGCCGTTTTCAGTTATCGGAACACCGCTTATTTTATATTTTGCCATAAGCTGATCGGCATCTGCTAATATGTGGTTGGGTGATAAATAAAACGGGTCAACAATAACACCGTGTTCTGACCTTTTAACTTTGTCGACTTCTGTTGCTTGCTTATTAATTGGCATATTTTTATGAATAAACCCTATACCCCCCTCGCGGGCAATTGCAATTGCCAACCTTGATTCCGTGACGGTATCCATTGACGCACTTGTAAGCGGTATATTTAGTTTAATAGTCTTGGTTAAATTTGTTGTAAGATTGACCTCATCAGGTAGCACGTTCGACTTTTGGGGAATAAGCAAGACATCATCAAATGTTAAACCGGTTTTTTCAAACTTTCCTTTTATCGACATTTATTACACCAACCTCCGTTAATTTGTAAAAAGGAATTGTTGAATAACCTGATGACACGAATTATTCAACACACTTTTAGAAATTATATCAAAAATACGTTATAAGTGCAATGACAAATTTGATTTCTCATATATTTTCTGTAGATTTGTCATATATTTTTCTCATTTTTTTGTTCTGCTTGACAAAAATTGATAGAACGGTATAATAATTGAAAGGGGGCTAAAATAATTGTATAACAAATTACCAAGCCACAAAAAAGCCATATCATTAAGAACACACGTTAAAGTATTAATAAGTTTGTTTCTTGTTTATAATACAATTTTTTTCTCGCTGTGTGTTTCGGCACAACAACCAATAAATGTTTTGGTAAACGATAATATTATCGATTTTGCCGAGCAGCCCTTTGTTGAAAACGGGAGAACATTGGTGCCTATTCGCGCGGTATTCGAGGCGTTGGGTGCCGAGGTTGGCTGGGATGAAAACACACAATCAATAATGTGCAAAAAAAACGACGTTTGCGTTTCCCTAACGATAGGCAATAATATTGCACTTATAAACAATGAGTTGACACAACTTGATGCCGCACCAAAAATTATAAACGGAAGTACTATGGTTCCGGTGCGATTTGTTGCGGAGAGCTTAGACTGTTTTGTTGGATGGCAAGAATTAACCGGCACTGTTTACATTGCGGATAATAAATCATTACGCGACTTACATGTTCACTTTATTGATGTGGGACAAGGGGATTGTATGCTGATAATGCTGCCAAACGGGCAAAATTTACTGATTGATGCAGGCAATGCTAAAGATGCAGACACTATTATTGAATATATTAAAGCACAAGAAATATCCACCCTTGATTATCTGATTGCAACTCATCCGCACAGCGACCATATAGGCGGCTTGGTAAAAGTAATAGAATCCTTTGACATTAGGAATGTCTATATGCCGAATATATCTTATGATACAAAGACTTATAAAAATGTGCTAAATGCAATAACAAAAAAAAATCTTATCATACATACTGCCAAAGATGGGGTAACTATTTTAAATACAAATGGCCTATGTGCAGAGCTAATTGCCCCTGTTGAAGAGGTTTATAAGAATACAAACGATTATTCAGCTGTTTTAAAGCTGACTTATTTAAATAACATTTTTTTATTTATGGGAGATGCCCAACAAATCTCGGAAAATCTTATAACCGCTGATGTAAGGGCAAATGTTTTAAAAGTGGGACACCACGGTTCAGAAACTTCAACGAAAGAACAATTTTTAAAAAGAGTTTCTCCCGAATATGCTGTAATCTCTGTTGGCAAGAATAACTCATACGGTCATCCTTCACAGACACTTTTAGACAGATTAACACAAATTGGCGTTAGCATTCTTCGAACTGACCAAGACGGTACCATTGCCATAAGTTCGAACGGTAATGTTTTAGTAATAAATACAGTTGATTTTAGTATCAACACCCAAAAAACGGTTATGGAAAGTAATATTATTCCTTTTAAAAATAATCAAAAAAAATTAATAGATTTTGCTGAAACAATTGACTTGTTAAAATACAGATGTTATAATCAAGAAAGTTCGCAATTAGGGAAAGCAGGGTGAAAATTCCCTCACAGTCCCGCTACCGTATAGTCGGAAGACCTGATAGCGAATGTATACCAAATAACTCTACGAGCGATAGGGCGGTATTAAACATCCAATAAAACGGTTGGGTTTTTATGCCTGCTTGCGCTACAATTCAAGGAGGTTTTTTTAATGCAAAAAAAAGCTTTATTATCAATTACAATAGCCGTAATTTTAATTGTTTCGGCTATGCTGCCAACTTTGGCTTTTTCACCGGACGATATAAAAGCCGAAACTGTCAACTACATAACACAAAATAACAGTGCAATTTCCTTTTGGAATATGTCAGCTTTGTACGCTGCGGGGATAGATGTCGCGGACGGTAGTTTCGAAATTGAAGTTACTGAACCTGTCGCAAGCCCAATGCCTACAGATTATGCTAAATATATTTTCTCTCAGCTAATGCAAAATAAAAATCCGCGGAAATCCAACAGTGGCACTGACTACACAAAACAGCTTTCCAAAATGCAAACTGAAAACGGTAGTTTTTCCAATCCCGCAAATCAACATATATGGGCAATGCTTGCCCTTGATGCTGCGGGGATGCAAGATAACAGGCAAAACGCCCTATTATACCTTAGCAGCTTAAAAAAAGCCGATGGCGGATATAGTGAAAGCCAAAATAGCGAGGCTTCATATGCAGATGTTACCGCGATGGCATTAGTAGCCTTATCCCGTTATAACGATGACACCGCAAAAAGCCTGATATCCGATGCAGTAGATTCCCTTAGAACCGCATGGCTTGAAAGCGATGCCCTTAACAATGCAAATACATTGTCTACAGTAATTTCAGCCCTTTGCGCAGTTGATGAAGATATTTTCAGCCCACAATGGCAAAAGGATGAAAGAACATTATTCGATACGCTATGTGAATTTAAACTCGAAAACGGCTCGTTTAAATATCTTGCATAGGACACCGAAGTGGATGACTTGGCAACTGCGCAAGCATTAATTGCTATATGTGATATCATTAATAAAAATAATGTTTGGGCAAATTTTACACCGGCAAATACAACGGTAAACTTAAGAATAGAAGGTATAACAGAAACTTTCTATAATAACAGCATAACAATTTCCGGCACCAAATCTACTGCCCTCGATGTAATAACAGATGCGCTTGATAGCAAGAACATTACATATGAAATTAGTTTTTTTGAGAATGCACCTTTTCTCTCATCAATAAAAGATGATAAAACAGGACAATTCCAGGGCGAAGGGGGATGGTCCTGTCTTGTCAACGAAAATAGCCTGACCGTCGGGCTTGGGGATTTTTTAGTTACCGAAAACGACAATATTCTTGTATATTATGGTAGCTATGGTGCGGCAACACAGTTTGCGGAATATGCAATATCCCCCGGACCTTTGTATGCAGGTAAGACTTTTAAAATAACCCTAACAGGAAGTTATACTGACTGGGACATTAACACATGGGAAAGTATTTTTGTAAGCGGCAAACCGGTAATGGGTGCAACGGTGAGCATAGGGGATGATACTTATATTACTGATGAAGAAGGAATTGCGACGATTGATAAAATAACAACGATGGGTACATACAAAGTAAATATATCAAAAATGAGCCAGGCAGGGTATCCTGCAATAATACGTATCCCCGAATTTGAAATTGAAATCGAAAAAGCCAAAGAGCCGGATAATCCAGCTCCACCAAGGAATAGAACTATTACACGTCGGATTGTACAAGCTGAACAAAACAACGAAGAAACCTCAAATAACAACATACAAAACAAACCGGTAAACGAAATAGCGCCTTATAAAGATGAAGACCAAATATCCGATTGGGCAAAGCAATATGTCCAAGCCGCGAAAGAAAGGGGTATAATGTTGGGCAACGATAATAACGAATTTAATCCGCAACAATTAATTTCAAGGGCAGAATTTACCGCTCTTTTGGTGCGGCTGTTAAAAATAACGAGTGATGAAAAGGATATTAGTTTTAGCGATGTAAATGAAAATGATTGGTATTATACTTATGTAATTACAGCAAAAGCAAGCAATCTAATAAGCGGTTATGACGATAATACCTTCCGCCCCAATTACGGTATAACAAGGGAAGAAATGGCGGTAATAATAAACAGAGCGTTTAACTTGGGGCAAGGGGAGTATTCGTTTAACGACGATAATGACATATCACCCTGGGCGCAACAAGCTGCTTCAAAAATCGGGGCTGCCGGTATAATGCAAGGGGCAGACGGCGCTTTCCAACCGCAAAGAAATGTATCAAGAGAAATGGCAGCTACAGTTGCGATACGTCTTGTTGAAAAGTATCCAATTGATAGCTCAATAAATTAAGAAATATGGATACAAAAAGAATACTTTTAATAATTATACTTATGTTTTCGTTTTGCGGTTGCCAAAAAACAGATAATCACAAAACTAATTCCGCTGACATATCCGATACTTCCATTATACAGGATACTGTTGTTGAGGTTGAAGAAGATTTTATTGTTGAACAGAGCAACGAGGCAGAAAATAACGAAAATATAATAAAGGATATCCCTCCGCAAAAGCCAGAACAACCGTCGGAGCAAAATCCGGAACAACCGTCGGAGCAAAAGCCGGAACAGCCGTCGGAGCAAAATCCGCTGACCGCGGGTTTCGATGACAATTCAGGTGTGCAGGAACCGTCACC
>JAAZFB010000269.1 GCA_012511915.1 Clostridiaceae bacterium | reverse complement strand
TCCCAATCCCATGTAATGCCGAAATTATCGTATTCTTCTTTTGTGATGGGTTCGAGGAAATTGTGGACACCGTAACTCGGAATGCCCCAGGCCACATCATGGTCTTTGCCCACTCGTCCCTCTTTAAGGTTATCAATCTCTTTAATATACCTGACACCGTTATCGTCCTCCCGGACTACGGCATCCGCTTCATAATTGGCAAAGTATTTCATTTTTTAGAGTTATTAAAAAGTTCTTCCGTGGTCAGCCACTCGCATCCCACCATCTTGTTTCAGATGCCATTTCGTTTCGAAAAAGCCTTGTCCGCTGACGGAAAAACTTAGGTAATTATAATGATTGTTTAGACAACATTTGCAAAATAAAAACGCCCCCCAAGTATGCTGTCTTGCGACGCGCCTGGAAGGCTTATTATCTCTTAGTTGAAAACTTTCTTTATGGTTTTGCAAATATAAGAATCTTTTTTAGAAAAACAAAATTATTTCGAATCCCTCCATAACGGATGATCAATCCAATCGGAAGGAAATCCCATTTGTCCGACATTTACATTTGGGTATTTAATAAGTAGATTTTTGAAATGTATCCTGAAATTAGTTTTGGGATTAACTGTCTGTAGTAGATAAAGAATTAAGCAGAGGGTGTAATATAGCTTGGAATTTTGGACCGACTGAACTTCGGCTTGAGTAAACCATACTTTATTTGGATCTTTATTAATGTACTTTGTTGGTGTTATATCCATTCTAATATTCCAAAGTCTTGCATGGTGAGCACAAATATTTCTGACATAGCTCAAGGTGTGGAGCCATGAACAGAAAACAGTATCATCCTTAACACCGAATGCCTTTGAGATATTTGTCCTGTCATCTCTGTTTACAAGATTATTACAAATCTTGGACAATTCACTAAAATACAATAATTCTACGCTCATCCAGCTTGGTGGCGTAGGAGGATTATCATATGTCTTTAAGTAGTGCTCTATGAATGGCACCTTCTTGTTAGCGTTCAATTGATTAGTGATATGATTCTGAATATCAGTAAATACATTATATCGATTGGCCTTGGATGCTTTAAAGATTTTCGAATTATCTTGCCAATGTGAACCATATTTGTGGCTTAACTGATAAATCATTTGAGTTCTTAAGGCAATCTCGATTCTCTCTATAGCATCAAATACAAGAAGTCTTAGTTTGCGGTCGAATTTATAAAGATTATAAACATCATCCCACGTCGCACCTGCCTTGAATTGGTCAAGTCTATTTCCATTTTGGTCAATAATTCTGTAAGGCAGCATATAAGCACTCATTCTATAATAACTGACATTGCTCAAATGGCGCTTCGTCCGTGCTTTGTCTGGTATTATCAAGCCTCTTTTTTCAAGGAGGTCTATCTGCTCTTCAAATGTCAATACTGGTTTGTTATATGTCCTCATCATATTATTTTTTTATTTTTATTTCCCGATGCAAAACCGGCTGAAAACGAAATCCAGCAGGTCATCGGTGGTGACGGCGCCGAAGATGGTGCCGAGTCCGTAGATGGCTTCGCGAAGGTCTTGGGTGATGAGGTCAGTGGGGGTTTTGCGGTCGAGGCCTATAGAGACCTGACGCAAGGCGGAAAGGGCGCGCTCAAGGGCCTCGAAATGGCGTAAATTGGTCACTAAGGTGGCGCTTGCATTGTCGGCGGCCAACGCACTGCGCTTCGCACCGCCGGCAGCACCATTAACACCGCCATCAGCACCGGAAGCACCATTAACACCGCCATCGCTGCCCGAAACACTGCCGGCACCACCTGCCACCCCCTCCAAACTCCCCACCAGCCGGCGGCGAAGTTCTTCGAGCCCCTCGCCGGTTTTGGCGGAGATATCTAAAATGGAAAAGCCGGCAGGCACTTCAAGTTCTTTTGAAACCAAGTATTCCGCAAGCCGCTCCGTAAGGGTTTCGGGGTCTATAT
>JAAZFB010000268.1 GCA_012511915.1 Clostridiaceae bacterium | reverse complement strand
GTGTTTACTATCGGTAGTGATGATGTCTTTTTTAGAGATTCAATATCGGGACAAACGCATATTGAAATTGACACAAATGGTGTTGTTACTGTACCATATGGGTCTCAAGGACTGTTTGATGAATATGTCTATGAAAACGGCTCGTTTCGAACTAAGTAGATTATGGAACGATGATTTCCATCAACTGTACGGCGGTTAAAAATGAGGTTGCCGACAACCGATTTGAACGCTCAGAGCTGAACTGGCTGATTTACAACGATCCGACGGCATATGCCGAACTGATCCTAAACGGAGAACCGGAGAAATATCTGAAAGCTGTCACGGTATACAGACCGTTTGAAAGCAGTGCCCATTGACAACGCCGCCTACGGGAGCAATCCCGTGGACGGTATTGACTTTTATAACTACTACATAGGGGTTAACCAGGCATATCACTGATTTCCGAAGCATTTGATACGATATCGCCGCTGGCAATGTCATATTCATATGTTCCGGATACTAATTTATAGCCCTGGGTAGTCCAGTAATAATCCACGCGGACTGTTGTGTTGTCCACCCATTCCACGGTTTTGAAATTGGAATCCGGGCGATTGTCGGCCGGCTGCGCCGCGGCGTCTAGCTGCGCTGTAACAGTATCCATGTCCGGCAACTCGATGACCTTCCCGGTTTCGGCCTCAACGAGGAAGCACTCCCCCCAGGTTCTTGCTGCTCCATATACGGCTGCGTACTTGCTGTCACCGCTCCACAGAAATTCCGGCGTGTAATACCCCATCCCGCTCCATACTGTCGTTTCATCCGCGTTCCGGATCATGCGTAGGCCCTCATAGGGATACAAACCGGCGGTAGTGATGTCCGTGTTCGTCCCGTATGCCTCCGCAGCGTAAACGCCGTTCGGGGAGTCCACACGCAAAGTCTCGTTTTGAGATACAACGGGACCTGTGCGTGCAACAACATCGGAAATAGAGAAATTCGTTTTCTCCAGTCTGCACAGATACCATATTTCATCGTTATTGATTTCAGCAAACCACAGCGTGCCGTCCATGAAATAAAGCCTAAAGCTGCCTGTATCGTCGATATCATATTCCGACCTGGAAGCATAGCCACCGATATCCACACCTGCGGATGGGAACAACCCGTACCATGCCTCCGGGTCCACGGCCTCGGCGTACCACTTAAGGCTGGAATAGCCCGCGCGCTCTTCCAGACTTTCCGCGTCCACAAACCGGAAGCCGGTTTCCTCCACCGTCACAAAAATCCCCTGCAATGTTTCCGCGATACCGGAGCTTTCCGGATGCGTATACAGGAGTTCCGCCGGGGCATAGACGCCGAAATCCAGTCCCGGAGCAGCGGGGGTCTCGTCGGTAATCTCAAAGTCCAGCCATACGGTATATTTGTCATCCTCCGTAATCGGAACGTCCTTGTAGAAAAAGAAGTCCGTTTCCAGCCGGTAGGTACCCGTACGGGAAAGATCAAAGAAGTAGTTATAGTAGTTCTTCACCTGTCCGCTCTCAGCGGACAGCACAAAGGCAAGATCGTTATTGGAAACGTCCGGCTGCGTGGCGCAGCTCACCCATTTTCCGTCTTCGTAGCGGTAAATCCAGTAATAGTCTCCAAAGTTGACCTCGTCCGCCGTTTCATTGTGCCAGGTAACGGTAAGGATCGTGGGGCTTGCGTCCAGTTTCAGGTCCCGGAGCGTCAGATAGACGCCGTCAAAGTCTGTTCCGCCGACTTTTGAGGACACATATCCCGTTTCATACGTTTCTCCGCCCAAGCCACCCGGATTCGCCAAAAGAAGCACGGCTGCGGCTACACAGACGACCGCGGCTGCAACAACGATCCAGAACGCGGGCTTTTTGTAGCGGAGCATGTTTTTGATCCGATCCTTTGCGCCGCTCTCTCCAAAGGCCAGAGGACTGCCCGCCAGAATGGGATGTCCAGTAGCAAGCCGCATAAGCGCGGCCGAATAGCCAGCCCGTCCCTCGAAATCCAGTTCCCGGGCCACCCGCTCGTCGCAGCTTAATTCCATATCCCGGCTCATGAGCCGGAAAGAGAGCCAGATGACCGGATTGAACCAGTGTACGGACAGCGCGAGAAAGAAAAGCGGCTTGACAAGATAGTCCCGCCGCAGAATATGCGCGCGCTCATGCAGCAATACATACCCGCGCTCCTGTTCCGTCAAACCCGTTGGCAGGTAGATTCGGGGCTTTATCAGGCCGCATACAAAGGGAGATTTGATCGCGTCCGTTTCAAATACGTTTTCCTCTACCCGAGTGGCCTCCCGCAGGCGGCGCTTCAGCAGAGTATAGGAAACGACGCTGTAGAGGAGCATCCCGCTCAAACCGAAAAACCATAAGAATGCGCCGATCGCCGCGGGAGCCTCCAGCGGATCGGCGACCTGCTGTTCTTCGCCCTGCGGTAACGTCTCATTAATAACCTCACTGACGCCGGGAACGACCAAATCAACTGCGGGATAGGCCGTATGCACGATGTTTTCCGGGATATAAGAAACAACGCCGCTCTCCGCCGCCGGTGCTCCGAGGCCTCCCAGCAGGGAGAGCGGTGAGGAGAAAGAAAAAGGGCAAAGAAGCCGGAACAGCACCACGCCCCAGAGGGCGCAGGAAATCCATTTCGGTGCTTTTTTCAGTGGCAGCCGGATAAGCATCACCGCCACAGCGACGAAGGTCGCGGAAAGGCTCATGTTGAGAATGACAAAAACCCATCGGTACATAAGATAGTTTTTCAAAACCTCATCCATCGCGGCCCCTCCGGTATTCCTCCAGCATTTTTTCAAGCTCCCGGGCCTCTTCGTCGCTCACCGCTCCTCCGTCCAGAAAGGATGCGACGAACCGGGGAAGCGACCCTTCGAAGTTACGCCGGAGCACCTGCTCGCCCTTGGCTCGCTGTGCCTGCTCCCGTCCGATGAGCGCGGTGACCACGGTACTCTCGCTTTTGAGGTAGCCTTTGCCGCACAGCCTCTTTATGACAGTATAGGTCGTGGTGCGTTTCCAGCCGAGTTGCTTTTCCGCTATTCTGCAAAGCTCCGGCGAAAGAACGGGCTGCGCGTCCCAGACAATGCTCAGCAGCCGGTAATCCGCATTGCTGAGCGCGATCTCGTTTTCCATGGAAGTCCCTCCAGTCGAGTATGTTAGCCTAAATTCAGTCTAACACATTCGACTGGTGCTGTCAATACAGAAAGATGCTCAATTAGTTAGTAGGGCATCAGATTTTCGCCCTCGACGTCCTGATGCATGGGGAAAAATCAAACCACTTCTTGCCGGAATAGTGAAAGTTCTGCGCTCAGTGTATCACGCCTATCTTGATCTAGTCAGTAAATTTGAGCGGCTGCAATCTTCATATGAGCGGGAAATCAGCAAGAATAATACGCTTTCAGATAGGTTGGAAGACGTTTTCTCTGAAACCGGGAGTTAAGGAATGTAGCTGATAATTATGAGCGCGTCTGTCGCGCTTATGGCCCGGAGCGAGTAGCTGCTACTGTCGAAGCGGTCAAACGGCAGGAACAGGCCGAAAAAGAGCAAAAACGCATTTGCAGACAACGGCATGACCGGGTTTCACGCTGATTGTCCACTACAGATAAACACTTTAGTGGTTATGGTGCTAACAGAGATACGAATAGGAGGTTAAAGCCATGCTAATCATCATAATCCTGCAATTTTAACTTGGATACCGGCTGCGTAGAGCTACGGCTCGGTGATGGCACAATGATCTCTATCAACTGTACGGCGGTTGAAAATGATGTTGCCGACAACCGATTTGAACGATCAGAGCTAGACTGGCTGATCTATAACGATCCAACGGCATACGCCGATCTGATTCTGAATGGAGAGCCTGAAAAATATTTTAAAGCGGTTAAGGTTTACAAACCATTTGAAAGCTGAAGGCTGTTACAACGCCGCCTGCGGAAGAAATCCTTGGGCGGCGATTCCTTTTTCAGCCAGATTGTCCCTGCGTTAAAAGCCCAAATATATCATTGTTGCTGCAACGTTTAATTGCTATTAATTATAATAATGCAAAAATTCTGGATTCTCATATAGCATAAAAATATGTAAAAATAGTCCACATGTGCTAAAACACGTGTTATAATGCATACATAAGGTGCACTCAAATATTTTTTTCTGCAATTGCAAAATGCACGTGTGAAGTTAGGCATAAGCCAAGAGGAGAGGGCACATGCTTAAGCGGTATTAGATTTAACCAATGGGAATTCTTGTATAAGTTGGAGTAAATTGGATTAATGAAGTGTAGGCGTTATGCAACAGTAATATGAGGAAATATTAATGAAGCTATATAATTTCATAGAAGAGAACTTGAAAATAGATGACAATGAGCAAAAAGCTGCGTTGTGGTCGGCATTAAAAGGCGCTATTAAAGATTGCAAAACCCATTTATCTCAAATAACTGCTCAATTGAATGATTTTGATATACATGACACTAATCACTCCGAAAAGGTTTTAGAAAATATTGAAAACCTTCTTGGGGTTAAAATGGTTGATTTATCATTCCTTGAAGCTACCCTAATATATTCAAGCTGTTTTTTTCATGATGCAGCAATGGCGCTCCCAAAATGGGAATACGATTTATTAAAAGCTTTTGAAGGATGTGAGGAACATTATAATCGGGATGTAAAACCTTGTATTAAGAACGATTTTAAGCCAGTTCAATCTATAATTGAAATAAAAAAAATCATCGATGAGAATAAAAGCTATATTCATATGAAATACAGCAATGATGAGCGTTTTATTTTTGCGCCCGAGAACGAAGCCGAACTACAACTTGATTTAGCAAAACGTGTACAGTCTTATGAAGAATTTCGAAACGGGTTTTCTGATCAATTAAGAAACAAAAAATCAGATTGCTATGATTATCTCAATAATAGCAATCTAATTAGGTGCGACTTCATTAGAGAAACACATAGTAAACGTATTATTGAATTGATAGGATATATGCGCAAAAAGTTCAGAGCGGTGCTAAAAAAGTCTGTTGCAGATAAGTATCTGAACGTCTTAGCCGAAGTTTGTAAAGCACACGGAGACAAAGCCGTTGATGTCAAAAAGTTGGCTTTTGAATATGAAATAGATACTCTTGGAAAGGTGAATGTTCAATTTGTAGCAATTATGTTAAGGCTTGGCGATATTATTCATTTTTCTTCGGACAGAGCGCCCATGTCGCTGTTTGCCGAAAAGAAAATTACTGACCCGTTAAGTTATAAGCATTGGAAGTCAAAATTCGAGGAAACACGTTATGAATTTAGCAATACCGATTCCAAGACAACCGTCAAGTTCAAAGCATATTGTTCATCGCCGGATACTTACTATTTTTTACAAGATTATTTAAACTGTATTGACGATGAGATTGCATTATACTTTACATTTTTACAGCAACTAGAATATGACGATATACCTAATCGGGGAAACTATGATATTAAAATTGCTATAACTACGGACAGAACAGGAATTGAAGCGGATACATCAATATTTATTCCTGAAAACGATGCAAAATTTACCTTGGAGCAATCTAAAATTCTCGGTCTTTTGACGGGCGCACAACTGTATAAAGATGAATACCTTTGTTTGCGAGAGCTTTACCAAAACTCGCTCGATGCATGCAAATGTATGAAGGAGATCGACAAAACAAGAAGTGTTTCTGGTAATTACAAAATATCCTTTGGATTGTCAACCGACAGCAAATGTCGAACATACATTTATTGCTTAGACAATGGAACAGGCATGACAATGGATATTATAAAAAATCATCTTTTGCGCATTGGAAATTCATATTATAAATCTCGCGATTTTATTAGAAAAAATGCCGATTGGTCAAATGCGGTAAACCCAACGTCCCAATTCGGAATAGGTATTCTTTCGTGCTTTATGTTAGGTGATGCACTTGAAATAACTACAAAGCATTATGAAAATGCTAATATAACACTGTCCTTTGTAATAGAAGGGGCTAATGAGCGATTTTATCATATACCTACCAACGAACTTGATAATGAGCGTATCGGCGAACATGGTACACTAGTAAAAATTATCCTTAACGAAAAGACATCTAAAACAATCAATAGTAACATTCCAATGGATTTGCAATATTTCATTTTTGCAGGTAACAACAGCATCTACGACGAAACATTTGATAAAGCAAGCTATAAAGAATTTGAAAACAGCCTTTTCTGGAAAGTGAACAAGCAAATAGGCATCCCTGCCCCCAATATTGAAGTTTGCGTATATGACAAAAACGATAAATCACACCTGATTATTCCGTTTAATGAAATCTTTGATTTTAGGAAATATCCGAATACAAATGTTGCTGCATTTGCAACGGTTTGGGAGAAGTATCATTTCAGAAACGGTATCGAAAATCCATATAAAGATGTTATACCCTGCCGAGACTTTATCAAAGACATTCCCATTTGTGTAGAATCTGATGGCGTTCAGCTAAACACATTTATTTGTTTGCCCCAAAAGGGCATTCCATTATTAAATCGTTATATTTTTAGCTTTTCTAGGTATCTATGGAATACTAGTCAACTAACAATTTTAGTCGACGGGGTTGTCGTAAATGAAAACTCTGCGCACTTAACAAAATATGCACTACTTGGGTATGGTCTGTCTCAGAATTCAAGTGTTATATTGAATTTCACCGGAGAAAAAAGACCCGTATTGTCTGTTGACCGAAACAATATAATAAATTTTTCGGAAGACCTTACCGAGGTCCTAAAAAAGCTTGTCGATAAACTAATAACTAAAGTCGTAGAAGCTGTTGTTGCACATTTAAGAGAGGAAAAGCTTGGAGCCGATTCAGCCGAGGCTCAACTGGCGATTAACACTATATTATACATATTTGATGAGTTTTCTGGTGATATACTTATGCAGTTGTCGGCTACTGAGTACGACTTACTGAAGTTAGACAAAGTGAATTTAGCTAATCAAAAAAATAACTCTCTAAGTGAGTTATTTAGACTCCCTGATGCAACATTTAAGAACATTGATATTAGGCAATTGGACGAAGTATCAAGACAAATAGTCTTTGGAAAAGCGTTCGCGGCTGAAGCAATTGAGGTTTTGGACGAAAACATAAATATTAAGTCAAATCAGTTTTTCCCACCATCGTATGCGCTAAAAGAAGATAGAACGTTATTACCTCATGTTCAATACGTATTAAAGGCAGATAAATGGGAAGGGTGTTTTGAACAATATGATTTGGTTACTAGTTTGTGGCCAGTAGTACCGGAAAAGCTATTTGATAAAATTACAGAGCGAGAACGGGAAGATAATTATTCTTTAGACGATAGACGGATAAAAATAATCTCACAAATCGGAAACGGGCTATACGGGATGGGCATTATTGAGCCAGCTCTTGTGAACCCTAAAATGGGTATATCGTCACATAATAAGGAGCTTTTTGGGAAACCGCCTTGCTTGATCGGGCGCGTTGAAAATATTCAAAATTACTTCAGCTTATTTGAATTGAACTCCCATAGAAGATTAGCGAGAGAAGAGCATAAAGATTATGTTTTGTTTGAATATGTTGCGCCCAGAGAGATTACGGAAGAAGACGAACTCAAACTCAAAGATTACAATGGGCAAGATGATACATATGTTCAGGGGGTTAGAGAAGGTTGGAGTATTTTGTTTTTGGGATACGATAGTACATATTATGTTTTACCGGGCGTACATAAAAGAAAGGAATTGATAGAACTGATTCCACCGAGTATTCGAGCTAGAAAAGGTGGGATTGAATACTACAATTTGGATGGCATAAAACTGGATTTTGAATAGTAACTCTTGACGATAATCACGCGATTATTATTTAGATATTGAAAAACCAAATAAAAATACTATAGCAAACAAGGCTCCAAAAGCATTTCCAGTGGCAACACTTTGGCAACAATAAATCAGATAGCCCAGAATATATGGATAACTGATGCAATTAGAATAGAACAAGCCACGAAAGCTAAACAAAATTGTTTAAAGAACGCTCAACATGAGCGAGTGGGAGTAGGAAAGTAAAACCCCGGAAACCTGATTTCCAGGGTTTCATTTTATGGTTTAAGTACACTTTGAGTACAGAAGTGCTTGGGATATACCTTAATTGCTATTAATGAATTGATTTAACGCATTGATTTGGCATTCGCCTATTCCTCTTCAGCTTGTTTCATTTCTCGATACCGCTCCTCATCGATGGGTTTGCTGAAGAAGTCAACTACTGCGCCTGCGTCGCCCTCCATCCCCGGGGGTATGGGAATACAAACTGTGGAAGGTCTCATGCGGGGCACTCTTCCCGCAAGCTGATGGAAGTTGAAAACCAGCAGGTCTGTTTTCCTTGGGTGAAAGCCAACGGAGTCCAGCACAGAGGTCACCCCGTTCCAATCGGTGAGCGTACCCATATAGTAAACACCGTCACGGGCGATAATGGCTTCCGCAGGGGCTTTCAACAATCTTTTTTTGTGTACCGAGTAAGAAAGAAAACCAATGCAAAAGAATAGAACGGCAAAAGCCAACATAATACCCAGAAAAACTGCATTAGCCTCCCGGACGAACAGCATAAAAATTACACCTATGATAAGAAACAGACTTCCTACAAATATGCCCATGATTTTCAGACCTGCCGTATCTGACACTTCCTCATTCACCATTCCAGCCCATAAGGCAGGGTCATACTGCCACCGGGCGAGAATATTCCCGGTGAGTATTTTCTGCATGACAATAGCACGCTTACGAAAGATCAGGTAACTAATCAAGCCTGCCAGAGCGATAAAACCGCCGATAAAGACCATGCCGTAACCGTACTGAAACATATCCAGCCTGGCCAGAAAAGGAAAAATAATGACTGCAGCCCCAAAAATTATGATAGCAAGCCCGACACGCATACCGGTTCTTTCCTGATTTTTAATTTGGTTGTCCATTTTGAGCCTCCTCTACAAAAGTGACTTTTACTTATGCCCTTCTCTGTAATAAACCAAGATGGAACCTATAACTGATTTTTCATCAGGAGAACACATATTTCACGAGTCGATTACCGGGTGGGTTCCAGTGGGTATACACCCTGAATGCTGGATTTTGTATGTTAAATTCTCTTGCTCCGTCTCGACATAACGACTGGCCGATATCTCTACCATAGCCCTGGCTGCTGCAATGTAATCTGAAAGTAGCATGTTATCGCCCATACCGTTGAAATACGGTTCCTCCGCGAGCTTCTCAGCGAAAAAGCATAAAATCAAATCATCGCTGAGAAGGCTTTTCAATTTTGCATATTCCTTGATCATCGTAGTG
>JAAZFB010000267.1 GCA_012511915.1 Clostridiaceae bacterium | reverse complement strand
TCCATGACACAAAGCGATTACATGAAATATGCCGACGTGACACACGGCGGGAGCAAATACCGCGCCGTGAAATTCACGTCATACAGGCCGGATGGGACGTTTGGGGAATCTTCAGCATCAAATTCTTATCAGGACGAAAACGGCTATTACACAAACACCACCTACTGGTTCAAATATGAGCCATTGCGCTGGCGCGTACTCGACCCGTCGTCGGGGCTTGTGATGTGTGAGAGCATTATTGACAGTCAGGCGTACAGCAACACGATTTATTATAAGCCAGGTGAATATTACAACAACCCCGCCTGCACAGTCTACGCAAACGACTACGCGACAAGCTCCATGCGCACATGGCTCAACGGTCCTTTCCTTCAGACAGCGTTCACAAGCTCCGAGCAGTCAGTCGTCAAAACGACAGCGCTCGACAACAGCGCATATCCGGGCTATCCGCAATATAACAGCGCGTCCACAAACGACAAGCTGTTTCTGCTTTCATACAGCGAATCAACAAACGCCGCCTACGGCTTCAGCGCTGATAATTGGGACGATGACCACCCCGCCCGATATGCGCAAGGCATCGACTACGCAAAAAGTCAGGGATTATGGGTCAACAACTCCCCGGGAAGCGACTACGATAAAAACAGCGAATGGTTTCTTCGCTCGCCCGGCGGCTATTACTGTAACGTGAGCAACGTCTACTACGATGGCAACGTCTACTTCAACTACCTTGTGTACAACACACACTTCGGTGTCCGCCCGGCTTTCAAAATTTCAAATCCGGCATCTTTGAAATCTGCATCTTCAGGCAGCGCCCAAGCTTCACCGTCAGCCTCAAGCGCTGCGCCGATATTTGAAGAGGAAGCGGATATAACCCCTGCATATTCAAACGAAGCCCAAGCTTCACCGTCAGCCTCAAGCGCTGCGCCGACATTTGAAAAGGAAGCGGAAAGGTCGCCGATGGCTGCAGCCATAATCATTGCAACCGGTGTTGTGATATTTGCCGCTGTCGGAATCGGATTCTTTGTGTATTGGCGAAAAAAATAACGCTGTTAAAATTACAGGCTTTTGAATAAACACAACAACAAACAATGTATCTATCTGAATAGTCATACATAATGTAGAGCAAAAACGAGGGGTGTAAAGCTTTGGATTTAAAAATTGGGGAACTTGTCGCGGCGGCACTGAATGGCGACAAAAACGCGTTCGCACGTTTATATGAGCTGACGCTTCAAAGTGCTTATTATCTTGCGCTTCGCATACTGAAAAACGAGCAGGACGCGATGGACATGGTGCAGGACAGCTATGTTGAGGCGTTTTGTTCGCTCGAAAGGCTGAAAAAGCCGGAGTCGTTCGAGGCATGGATAAAGCATATCACCGCAAACAATTGCCGCGATTGGCTGAAAAAGAAAAAGAATGTTTTGATTCCTGACGAGCGGCAGGCAGTACAGACTTTCGGAGAGATTGAGGAGGATGACGCGGAATTTCTGCCGCAGGATCTGCTTGAGCTAAAAGGCTCCGCGAAGATGATAACAGACATCATAGACGCGCTGCCCGAGGAGCAAAGAATGACGGTGCTGCTCTACTATTACAACGAGATGCCCGTCTCATATATCGCCGAATTCCTATCATGCCCTGAGGGAACAATAAAGTCACGCCTTTATGGGGCGAGAGCAAAGATAAAAGCGGAGGTCGAGGCGTGGGAGAAGAAGGGGGTCAAGTTATACGGTATGGGCGCGACACCGATGCTGGCGCTGCTGCTGCGCCGCGCAATCAAGGAGCAGCGGATAGATCCAAACTTATATACAAAATCCTTTATAGAAATCAACAAGCGGGTTGAAGCAAACAGACTTTCAAAAATTAACGCGCACCCGGACACTAATGGTACAAGCGCAAACGACGTTGTCAACAAAAACACCAAAACAGGCGGCGGGCAGGCAAAGCGTTTCGCAACTGATCACACAGCTAATATTGGGAAAAGGAGGTTCGGAATCATATCAAAAGTAGCCGCAATGACACCGCAAAGTCAGATTATACTTGTGGTGGTGTCGATGGTGGCGGTTATTGGCACGTCGTGGGGAATTTACGGTATTTCGGAGACGATGGCGAGGCGCTCAAAGGAAGTTGAAGTTTCGGCGTCGCAGGAGGAAAGCTCATTTTTCGGTGCAGAGACGACGGACGGCATGCTAACCGAGGTGTCCGATGAATCGGAAAGCGAAGCGGCTAAAGCCGACGAGAGCTTTTCATGGACTGTCAGCAAAGCGCTGAACGCTTATTTGTCAATTAAATATTTCAATGAAAAATGCTGCGTGTTCAAGTCCTCATCCACAGGGAAATATGGGTTGATCGACTGTAAGGGAAAGGTTGTTGTTCAGCCGGATTACGAAGGCTTTATAAGATGTACATACGGCAGAGATTATTACGGATATAATGATTATCACTATTGTGTATTGACAGACGGAGAATATCGCGAAATTAATATGGATACATATAAAATTTCGACCGACTGGCACGGCGGTCACGGCGCACGGGAGGACGGCTCACCGCCATCGGGATTCAGCGAAATAGATCGTTATTTCGGCGGTCTTGCGGCGGCAAAGAAAAACGGCAAGTGGGGCTATGTGGACAAATCGCTCAAGACGGTGATTCCGTTTGAGTACGATGCCGTGAACCTCCTTGACACCTACGAATATTCGGCAGCTGATTACTGCCGCGGATTTGACGGGAAATATGTCGCCGTCAAGAAAAACGGTATGATGGGCATCATCAACAAGAATAACGAGACTGTCGTACCGTTTGAATATTCGGTCATCATGCAGGGCAAGGACGGCGTCTATATCGCCAAGAAAAACGGAAATTGGGGACTGATAGGAATCGGCGGAGTTAAGCCGAGTATGCCGAAAGCAGAAACAACGGCAAAAGCACACACAACATATTTATCGTTTGAAAAAGTAGATCGTCTTTTTTCTATGAAGATGAAGGATTTCCTTAAAGAGGGAGAACGACCTTGCCCGGATCATTTTGGCAATGCTCCGAATTACATCTTTGACGATTATAAAGGTATGATATTTGTTTTTGATGATGGTCAGTCGGCTGAGAATTATGTGCCGCAAACAGACAACTATTTAAGATATCTTAGCGCTCCAATCAGTATAATAATCGGTCGCGACAGCATCCCTACGACAGAATTAAAAAAGGTGTTTGAAGAACATGGATTAAGTTTCGAGGTGTTTGACCCAGAACAATCTCTCGACGGTTTGTTGGGCTATGCATCTGTAGGTGATTATAAAATGTACTTTGGAGGAAAAGTTTATGGCGAACATAATGTCAGCTTCATGCAAGTATTGGTGCATTAAAACACTTCCACTCCCATTATCGTAATGGATTATGGCAAACAAGCTTAAGCATCGCCGCAATAAGATAAATCAAGGCTGTGATATTACGTTGATTCTCTCAGTGTTTCCTTACAATTCTACATAGATTGAAAGGTGGCAGATACCAGCGCGACGTATAGGTTATTAAGGGGATGTTACAACAGAAATGTTTCCTCTTGCTTACCTTTCACTGCCTCTTTGCTGCTCATTGCATCTTCAATTCAGATTATAAAACCGCCAAAAATGACTGACCATTTTAAGCTGACGCACTTGTCATAAAAGTCGGGCTTCCATTTAGTGTTTTTGTTAATCGGGCGTAACTGCGTCCTGACATTGTCCTCGGCATCTATTAACCTATATCCGCAGACGGGACACCGGACGGCTCTCCTCATCGCGATACGCAGTTCCTTTATATAGTTGCTGTTCTCGCATATGATTACGGGATAAACTCCGAAAAAAATAACACTGTCAAAATTACAGACTTTTGAATAAACACAACAACAAACAATGTGTCTATTTGAATAGCCATACATAATGCAAAGCAAAACGAGGGGGTGCAAGGCTTTGAAGCGTGAATCTATTAACGCGGGTGACTTTAAAGACGCAAACGCCGAAAAACAAAAAACAAAACCTTTACAGTCATATCAAGCATGTTCACACAGCAAATAGTTAATTAAATTATTCTGTAGAAAGAGGTTGGGAAAATGAAAACGTTGGGATGGTTGTTTTTATTGTCAGGAGGAGGCGCAACGGGCTACGCGGTGTATGCCAAAGATTCTATAGGCTACAAATTAAATCATTTTGCTTATGGAACGCAAATTGAAGACATCGTTTTTTATGCGGGGCTCGGGCTTTTATTGTTTGGTTTTATTTTTCTTATTGTCGGTTATTTAAAGCCGAAAAATGAAACCGCCAAAACATATCAAAATGCTTCTTATTCCTTTCCGCAACAAAATCATCATAGCAATGATATCAAAAAGCTATGTAAAAACTGTGGGGGCGTTACAAATTATGAATGCGACTTTTGTCCAAATTGCGGGCAATCATTTTTAAAAAGGCGCTCTGTATGCTCGGAATGCGGGAATAGGGTTTCTGAAAACGAATTGTATTGCGCGAATTGCGGCACAAAAACTTAAGCGGGCTTTTTCAGAAGCGATATGAGAATAAAATGAAAAGCTCCATTAAATGTATACAAAGCTTTACAGCTTTAGCGTTTTAAATATTATTGTGATTCAAGCACGCAACAACTACTGCTAATTATTTTTGAAAGGATGTTAAATATGTTTTGTCCAAACTGCGGAAGCGAAGTCAAAAGAGGGAGATTTTGTATCGACTGCGGAGCCCAAATTCTCGATGAAAATATCAGTCCGTCTGCCGTCGCAGAAGAAAGGCCGACTCGTCCGGAAAGGTCAAGCAACGCGGAGAGAGCCTATGGAAACGAAAGACCGAGCAGACCTGAACAAACCTACGATTCGGGCGGCTACGCACCGAGAAACACGCGCCAACAGCGTCACGACGGAGAATACACCCAATACGACGACTATGACGACAGGAGACAGGACGGATTCGAAAAGTCCGCTTCGTCAGTTAATTTCGATTTAAATTCAATTGCGGCAAAAATATCTCCCAAGGGTCCGTTTGCTGTGAATCCTGTAATCAACGCGTTTAAAAAACTCGGCAACTCGTGGCTGTTTTTAAGCTTTTTGGCAATTGAATCCCTTTTTCTGCTGACTAAGCTCATCGGAGCATTTACGTCGAGCTTTTCAAATATATTCGGGGGACTGTACCGTATACTTAACAAAGTCGGATTAAGTGGAATTTCCTACTACCTTAATTCATTTATCGGGAATATTTTTAGTTTTTTAGACACGATAATTGTTGTTTATTCGCTTATCGTACTGATACCGTCAATTCTTATTGGTGTGGGAATATGGCTCACATATTTGGAATGCCGAAAGGTTTCAAACAAAAAGATGAAGATAAGCGGTATGAACATGATAAATATCGTTGTCAAGATACGTCTGATTATATATATGGTTGTGCTTGCCATAGCGGAGATCGGCATAATTATTTGGGGTGTCAGCAACCAGAACCGTTATTATAACGCAGTGCCGATAGGAGCTATCGTTGCAATTATGATAGGTGTAGGCGTCTTTTTCGGAGTTAAAATATTTTATAACAAGCTTATTATTGACGCAACGTCTAACATCATCTTTGTTATGAACAAAGCATCATTCAGCAAAAAAAGATGCCTGCCCAATGTGCTTGAAATATTCAACTATATAATCGCCGGTTTAAGTTTGTTTACAATTACAATGGGATCGGTGTTTGCAAACGTTCTCAGCATTGCGGCAATTATTGTTATCTCAATATTTATGAGAAAATACAACGATGAGATGATGTCTGTCGTAACCGGCAGACCTGCGAGACCGCGCAGGGAAGAAACATATCAGGAGGAATATCCCGGACTTAACAGCGTGGCTGACGCACAGGAAACACACAGTCGCCCGGTGAATCCAACATCACAAAGCAACTCGTTCGCAAGCTCATATGATTTCACTGATTAAAACCAAACGGGAAAAGGATTCGGCATAAAAATCAAAAGCGTGATTTCTGTTTTGCGCGGCGCCGCCCGTGCCGATTACGCTCGCGTTTATCCTGTATGATGCGTTGAACGCATTACAAGTGATGATGGTTGTTAAATACTTACAAATGATATTTACATTCAGATTAGAAACATCTTATGAAAAGTGTGGTCTGTGCTTTCATGACTTACAAATTTTTCAAGGAGGGGTGCGGTATAAATCAATGTAAGCATGATGGCTGTGATAAAAATTTTTGGAGGTAAAAAAATGAGTAAAGGTTTCAAAAAAATATTGTCAATCGTTTTAGCAATTATCCTTGTTAGTTCGTGCTTTTCAATGGGAGTATCTGCCTCCACATTACGAAAACTGGATTTAGCGTTTGTTATTGATACGACGGGTTCAATGAGCGACGATATTGATGAAGTTAAGCGCAATATGAGAGCGTACCTTGGCGATTTAGATGAAAGCAGAATGAATTATAGGGTAGCCGTTGTTGACTACAGGGATTTTCCTGAAAGAACCGGCTATTCTGGCGATTATCCTTATTGCGTACAACTGAATTTTACAAGTAACTATGAAAGCATCTTAGAAGCGATAAACAATCTTAATCTTGGTAATGGTGGGGATGTGAATGAAACGATATGTTCCGCTCTTATTGACGGATTGAGTGAATTAAGTTGGCGTTCAGATGCAGGCAAAGCGGTGATATTGATGGGGGATGCTCCGGCGTTGGATCCTGAACCGATTACAGGGTACACAAAAGATATGGCCATCAAGAAACTACTATATAATGACACCGCATATGAAGAAGATTTACATGCGCGTACGGCATTGTTTTCCGGCGCCTTATCGGGAGTTACGTCAATGCAGGATACACAAAGAAGTCGTGTAACCTTGTTCGCAATTGCAACCTCTTCATATTCTGTTTCCGGTTTTGATTATCTTGCAACAGGTACCGGCGGGACGAGCTATGTTGCAGGAGATTCCGCTGATATTTCTGACATAATCAGAGAAATTATTGATATTATTCCTGATGTTGTCGAAGAGCCGACGTTTTGGGTAAGATTTAGAGCTTTTCTTTTGAAAGTATGGTGGTTTATTTCCTTCCAGTGGGGTAAGATTTGGCCGATCGATAACAAATAATCAGTTATGGCAAACAGTCGCCTATACATGTGTCGTGTTTAGGCGACTAATATTATGAAAGGTGGTACTAAAATTGAAAAGATTTAAAATTCTATCTGTAAAAAGTGTAGCAATATTGTTAGCGTTGTTTATGCTTCTTAGTTACACTCCACTTTTTGCACTTGCTGCGACTGAATATATGTGCGGCGATTATACATATACGCTTTCATCCAATAAGGCTACAATTACATCATATCCGGAAACTGCAAAAGGTGATGTGTCTATTCCATCCTCGTTGGATGGATACGAGGTAGTCGCCATCGGCTCATATTCATTTTATGCGTGTACACTTATTAATTCAGTAGAAGTCCCTGATACAGTTACTTCAATCGGTGAATATGCTTTTGCTTTTTGTACAACGCTTTCCAACATTACAATTCCCACAAGCGTAATAACTATCGGAGCAAATGCATTTAAAAACAGCAATAATGTCACAATCAGGTGTTACAGCGGGTCAACAGCTTATCATTATGCGGTAAGTGAAGGTATTCCTTGGATACTTGTTTCCGAATCCAAAGGCTATCCGATTATTATTGTACCGGGAATAATGGGAAGCAGATTGTTTTGCAGCTCATCATGTTCTGAGAGTTCGTTGGTATGGGCTCCAAACGATATTACAGAAGAAATGATTGAAAAGGTGAAATCCGAATTAAAAATTTTTGGCATAAGTGCTGTAGGGTCGTTAATTACTTTAGGATTTTCTCAAATTGCTGCAATAATGGTTGCAATAGAAGCCGAGATATTTACACCGACAACCCAACACGTTTTGAAAAAATTATTAAAAATAAGAGACTTTTTGCCAATTGAAAACACTTTATACGTTCCTTCGCCGGTTAATCTTTGCCAAAGAGGGGCAAAAATGGAATATGGGACATTGGATGCTTATAAAAACACTGTAAACCACTTGGTAGAAGAGTACAAAAACAGCGGCAGAGCGGTATATTTCTTTTCATATGACTGGAGAAAAGGCAGTGCAGAAAATGCGCGAAAACTTAATACATTTATTAAAGGGCTTGACAGTAAAAAGGTGGATATCTTGGCGCACAGCATGGGTGGCTTAGTTGTGTCAAGTTATATTTCACAGTACCCGGACAGCAATAAGGTTAATGTTTTGATTACCGGGGGAACACCGTATGAGGGCGCTCCCGCAATATTATCAAGAACATTAACGCATAATGTTCTTGATGATACATTTAAAGATTGGGCTTTGTGGGTTATCAGCGGACTAAATCAATCAGTAAAGAAACAGTTTGCGGCATGCTCTGAACTTACTCCTACAAAAAGGTATGTAGACAAGGTGCCTATGCTTAAGGATTCCTTCTGGATAGGAAAGAAACACGATTATGAGCTTGATTATAAGGGTTATTTAGATAATTGTCATAAAATTTATGGGGAGACCAATTATAATAATGCAAAAGAGTTTCAGGAAAGCTTGTTAGGTGAAGGTGGTTATAATCGTTTAGCCGACCGCCACAATACATATTTTATTGTAGGCAAGCTATCGGGGAAAGCTAAAAACAAAACAATGTCACAGGTTAAATTTAACTATATAACAACTTGGTCTATTGATGATTTTGAGTATGCCGACGGAGATGGAACGGTTCCATATAAGTCACAAACAATGATGGGTGAAATATTCAAGCGCGCTCCGGGGCGGGTAAAAGAATTTGAAGTGGATCATGGTGGCACGGTAACCTGCAAAAAAAAGACACTGGGTTATATTGTCGAAATATTTAACAGTTATTTGGAAAAGTCAAGTGCTGGTGTTGCAGTTAAAGCAGGGTATGCCGAGGTAAAAACCAATGAACCATACATTACTCTTCGATTAGATGGAAACACAGATATTGAAATTGAACGAAACAGTGAAGTTCTTAGTTCTATAGGTGAAACATCATCCGTAACAAGCAGCTTTGGCCGAATAGACTTTATAGGGGTAAATGCATCGATCAAAATGGTTTGCCTTGACAACCACACTGATTACATTATACGAATTACCGGCAATGTAGCTGAAAACATAGATTATAGCGTTAGGTGGTACAATGGTGAAGAAGAAAGGCAAAATGAAGCAAACTTTTTTGATATTCTAGTTTCTGAAACCAGTGTAATTACTACTTCGGCTATTGATAAAAGTGGAACCGTTTTATATATTGATGATGACAATGACGGTGTAGTCGACAGAACAGTACAAGCCAATGAAATAATAGCACTCGATCAATCATCACTGCTCATGCGCTACAAAGATTCGGCAACACTTAATGCAACTTCAAGTTCTGACAGAGTAACATGGACATCGTCAGACACCACCGTAGTAACTGTTGACCAAAACGGAATCGTAAAGGCGATAGGCAGAGGCACGGCGACAATCACAGCGACTGTCACAGGCGCAGAAATCAGTGACACTTGCGCCGTTACCGTCAAATATACTTGGTGGCAATGGCTGATAATAATCCTGCTGTTCGGCAGGATTTGGTATTGACGTTCGGCACACTTTTCAAATCACTTTAAAAGTATAAGAAAAAAACACGGGGCGGTGAAGATATG
>JAAZFB010000266.1 GCA_012511915.1 Clostridiaceae bacterium | reverse complement strand
TGACTTCTCAACCAAATACTACTGGAAGGTTCAGGCTTATCACTCCAATGGAACAACTCGTGACAGCAGCCAGACTTATTGTTTTACAGTTATGGATGAGCCTCAGCCTCCGGTCAAACCGACTATTATTGCCCCGACTAATGATGGTGTCGATATTCCCAGAAGCCAGCAGCTGCAATGGGCCGACGGCACAGGCGGTGACCCAGCGACAAATTATGATATATATTTCGGCACAAACGCCCAAAATGTTACCGATGCCGACAATGCAAGCGGTGAGTTTAAGACAAACCAGTCCCACACAGGCGATTACCGAAAATAACATCGTTCTGAAAGAAAATATCAACGGCCTCGATGTTCAGGTTGTATTCGGTGTTTATAAAGTAGCTGCTGAAGGCGCAGGCGGAGGATTACCGCCGACAAATGGGCATTTGCTTATGATGATAAAAAACATTATCTTCCGAGCAATGGTTATATTTTAACATCTACAGAAATGCCGATTAAGTACTTGTTAGCCCTACTCAATAGCAAATTGATGGAATTCTACTTTGGTTTTGAAGGAATTATGACCGCAGGCGGTGCTTTCACTTTAAAACATGAAACTATCAGTATATTACCAATTAAACTAAAGTCAGGAAAATTATACAGTACGTTCGCTGTATTAGTAAATTATGTATTGTCATGTAAAGGGGCAAAATCTTCAAATTATGACGTTCCTTTTTCTTATTTCGAGCAAATAATTGATGGCATGGTTTTTGAGCTTTATTTTGAAGAAGAGCTTAAAGAGGCCGGCCGGGATGTTCTCAAATACCTAACAGACTTAAAGCCTATTACAGACGATATGTCAGATGAGCAGAAGCTGGAAATTATCGAGTCTGAATTTAACCGGCTATATGACAAAGACCATCCTGTGCGGAATAACCTGTTCTATATGGACAGCATACCGGAGATACGAATAATCAAAGGACTGGATAAAGATGCGGATAAGTAGATTTTGATGATTGAGAGGGCCTTAATATGTGTGATAACCTTGTTGAACGGTTTGGAAATGAACTTTTGGAAGCAGTCAGGCAATGTCAGGAACAATTAAGCTATAATCCAACATATTTCTTGCGAATGTTCCATGAAAAAGGCCCTGTCGAAGCAGCAAAAATATTAGTAAACAGCCCTGCTCCGGCTGAAGGTTTCACGAAATTATGGGAAAAGCAGCGTTTAGATTTAACTGTTGAGGCACATGTCATTAAAGACCAGTATAATTCGCTCTTTGAGCAGGAAGAAATCGAAAAAGCTCGAAAGCGGCTTCAAGACTATGAGTACAACTTTTGAAAAGATTTTTGTCGAAAGATCGAATTAAATGCGGAGAAGTAAAATTCAAATGGATAATACCACAGAACAGATAGTCGAAGATCAAAAGCAAATGCTTTCCACTGTTTATGATCGCACAAATGCTTATAACACAATAATTTTTCTTGTCGGCTATACTGGTTTTTTTAGTCTTTGGGTGTTGGTTAAAGATGAAATTTCAACTAAGCAGATGCTATGGTCAGCGATATTTATCTGCATTTCATTACTTAGCCTTGTCTTTTTTGAAGTTTATAAGATGAGTTATTCTGCGTGGATGATA
>JAAZFB010000265.1 GCA_012511915.1 Clostridiaceae bacterium | reverse complement strand
GTAGATATCTTCCCACACGAAAAATCCGATACCTCCCACAATAATAAGCCCGCATATGGTAAATACAACCAACGGATCAAAAACATACTTTGTCAAATTGGAAAAAGGCGTTGTTTGACCCATAATATCAAACCCTGCATTACAGAAAGCCGAAACAGAATGAAAAAGAGATTTATAAATTCCATTTTTCATGCCATATTCCGGTATAAAACGAAAAGATAATAATACCATACCCAAAAACTCTATGCCGGCGGTACCGATAATGATATGCTTTACAAGTCGTACGATGCCGTTCATATTGTCATAGTTTAACGATTCGCTGATTAACAGACGTTCATTGAGTGATATCGTCCTTCTTAACAATAGCGAAAACAACGTCGCCATTGTCATAAAACCCAAACCGCCAATTTGAATTAGCGATATTATTACAACTTGACCAAACAAGGTCCAATGTTGGTAGGTGTCCACAACAACAAGTCCCGTAACACATGTCGCCGACGTAGCGGTGAAAAGCGCATCTAAAAAGCCTATGCTTTGTCCGTCCCGAGATGCTATGGGTAAGTTTAGTAATACCGCCCCAAACATAATAAGAACGAAAAAAACAATTATAATTACTTGCGTTTTATAAAACCGCAATACTCGTCGAAACCTTTTTTTTGACATATATACACCTTCGTTAATATTTCATACTAAATTCAATCAAATATAACACTATATTTGATTGAATTTAGTATCACAAAAATAAGGGAATCACTTTTATTATTATAAAGTGAAACCCTCCCGTTTGTACACAATCAATTATTTTACAGCTTTTGCTTTTTCAACGAGCTGTGAAAAAGCTGCTTGGTCATGTATTGCGATCTCGGATAACATTTTTCTGTTAATATCTATTCCCGCTTTTTTCAGCCCATTCATAAATGTACTGTAATTCATACCACATTGCCGTGTGGCGGCGTTTATCCTTGCTATCCAAAGCCTACGAAAATCTCTTTTCTTGTTTTTACGTCCTATATAAGCATTAAGAAGCGATTTCATTACCGCCTCGTTTGCTGTTTTGAAAAGGCGGCTACGCGAACCCCTAAACCCCTTTGCAAGTTTTAATATTTTTTTGTGTCTTCTTCTGGTGACTACTGCGCCTTTAATTCTTGCCATTTTTCTTCCTCCCGAACTATTAATTTAATTAACTATATGGTATAAGTTTTTTAATTGTAGAAGCGTTTGCATCAGCCGCATATCCGTTCTTGCGAAGCGCCCTTTTGCGCTTTGTTGTTTTTTTTGTAAGAATGTGGCTACGGTAAGCATGGCTCCTTTTAACTTTACCCGATTTTGTTAAAGAAAATCGTTTTGCCGCACCCCTGTGGGTTTTAATCTTATTTTTTGTTGCCATAATTAATTTAATACTCCTTTCGAATTGTCTGTTTGTGCATTATATGTTTAGCCGCCGAAGGCACACTACCACGGTTGTCAGTTGTTTATCTAAACTGTCTGCTCAGATTTGCTGTTGGGTGAAATAAATATGAACATACTCCTGCCTTCAAGCTTAGGCCTGTTTTCTACTGTACCGTATTCGCCCGCACACTGCCCTAAACGCTCAAGCAAAGCAACGCCAAGGGATGAATGTGTAACCTCTCTGCCCCTAAAGCGCACTGTAACCTTTACTTTGTCTCCCAACTTCAAAAACTTAATAACGTTTGTAAGTTTGGTGTTAAAATCGTGCTCGTCTATGTTTGGGGTAATACGTATTTCTTTTACATTTATTACTTTTTGATGTTTTCGTTGCTCTTTTTCCTTTTTTGCAAGTTCAAATTTATACTTCCCGTAATCCATAAGCTTGCAAACAGGCGGAACTGC
>JAAZFB010000025.1 GCA_012511915.1 Clostridiaceae bacterium | reverse complement strand
CAATACTTATATCAAAACTAATATTTCCAAAATTAGTTTCGTCAACATTCAATTGATTCAATATTGTTTTGTGTTTTAGCTATTTAGCAGCGACTGAAAGCTGATGCTGATGCCTGTCCGGGAGTTGCCTGAAAATCTGTCCGATTAATTAGCCAATCTGTAAATAAAATGATAAGATTACATAAAAATATACAGAGAGGTTTTAATAATAATGGAGAAATACAAGAAAATCAATGAAAAAATAAAGAAGGGATATGACCTAGCCAGGAAAGAAGAATCAGCTGGTGCATGTGAAATCTGGCTTGATGCTTGGGAAGATATAAAAAAGGTGCTTCTGGAGGAAGAATCAAAGGATATTGAGAGCTTAGAAAAAAAATATGAATGGCACCAATTCATGACAAATTACATTCAGGATCTTGATATGGAGCTTGAATCGATTAGTCAAACAGAAGATGAGTATTTAAAAAAAAGAATCACATATTGCGAAGAAATGATTGAAGTACTAAACGATGATCAAGGATTAACAAAAGAAAATGCTAGAAGGGGCATAGCAGCCTCCCATTATGCCCTTGGGGATAAGGAGGAGTGTGACAGGCTTTTTGGTCAGTGGCTTAGTGAGGATCCCCAGTGGGGCTGGGGGTATATAGGTTGGTCGGATTGCTACAGTTTCGGAACGAGAAAGACAGAGCCCGATTATGTAAGAGCTGAAGAGATTATCCGAATGGCTTTAGAAAAAGAGAATGTTCGAGATATGGAAGATGTTTTCATGCGTGGCGTAGAAATATATAAAGAATTAGGTCAAAATGAAAGGGCTAAAGAGCTTGAAAGAGAAATGAAGCGTTTAAAAAGGCAACCAAATACGGTGGTTAGCCAGGCTAGAATCGGGCGTAATGACCCTTGCCCCTGCGGCAGCGGTAAGAAGTACAAGAAATGTTGTGGGAAAAATTAAATGATATTAATAACAAGATACAAGCTTGTCAAAGATAAAAAAGACGAACATAAGATACGCGTAAAGAGCGAAGAGGAAAGCATATGCCCGATATGTTTTTCCGATACACTAAAGGTTATCGGCAGCCGTAATCGCAAAGCAATAGAAATCAATGGAGACTGGATAATCCTGATAATTCGAAGGCTAAAGTGCTTAATTTGCATGAAGATTCATCACGAACTACCGGATATTTTGGTACCTTACAAAAGGTATTTAAGTGAATGTATAGAAGCTATCATTGATGGTACGGACGATGAAGTTGCTTGTGAAAACAGCACCATAATACGGTTTAGACAATGGTTTAAAAGTATGGAAAATCACATTAAAGGAAGTATTATGGCAGTATATCTGCAAATGATTAACGTTAGAAAGGATGTAGCTGGCAAAACAGCTTTAGAAGCAATTAAGGCCTATGTGGGTGCAGACCACGGTTGGCTTGCGAGAGCTGTCCGAATAGTAGTAAATTCAAATAATTGGGTACATACCCGTTATGCATTTTTTGTCCGATCTTAAAAGGGTAGAATCATGCTATACCTAAAACAAAGGGGGTAATAGCATGAAAAACCAAAGAAAAGCAGAAGAAATAGCCGTCGAGAGAATGAAAATGCTCGGACCGTTATTAGAAGAAAATCAAGATAGGGCAAAAGTAGCACAAATTAAACGAGAAATCTGTGAAAAGTATGGAATATCAGACCGAACTCTTCGCAGGTATTTATCAGAGTACCGTAAAAACGGCTTTTCAGGCTTAAAACCAAAGCAAACAGGCAGGCCTGGATTAAGATCAATCTCTGAGGAGATTTTAAAAGAAGCAATTCAATTAAGGCGCGAGGTTCCAGGAAGAAGCATCAACACAATTATACAAATCCTGGAATGGGAAAAAAAGATTCCACCGGGGTCTGTTAAAAGAAGCACTCTGCAAGAACACCTTGCCGCTGCAGGCTACAGCAGTTCTCAGATGAGGATTTACCGTGACACTTCGGTGGCTGCAAGAAGGTTTCAAAGAACAAGTAGGAACAGTCTTTGGCAGGCAGACATAAAATTTGGACCATATATAAATGGCAAGCAAGTCTATCTTGTGGCATTCCTTGACGATTCAACAAGATTCGTTCTACATGCTGAATTCTATCCAGTTTTGGATGCAATCATAGTTGAAGATGCTTTCAGGCAAGCGATGTCTAAGTTTGGTGCACCGATGCGAGCATATTTCGATAATGGGAAACAATTTAGGACAAAAGTAATGGAACGAGCCTGCGCAATGTTAGATATCAGGCTGCTTTTTGCACGTCCCTATTCCCCGGAATCATCGGGCAAAATTGAAAGGTTTAATAGAAGCGTAGATGCTTTCCTTTCAGAAATCAAATTAGAGAAGCCAGAAACGTTAGTTGAATTGAATCGAAGGTTCTGGATTTGGTTAGATGAGTGCTATCAGCATAAGCCCCACAACTCCTTAAAAGATAATATGTCGCCGGCAATGGCCTTTAATATGGATAAGGAACCCTTAAGATTTGTTGACGCAGAGGAAGTAGCAGAAGCTTTCTTACGTAGAGAGGATCGTAAAGTAGATAAATCCGGATGTATAAGCTTTAATGGAAAGAAATATGAAATTGAAAATGGCCTGCTTCTAATAGGTCGCAAGGTAACTGTAATCTATGAGCATAGCGATGCGGAGCATTTGTGGATAGAATATGATAATTTTCCAAGAACAACGGCAAAGCCACTTGAGATAGGCGAATATGCGGGTCAACGGCCACCACTGCCACCGATGTTGGAAAAAGGAAACGTAACGAAATCGAGGTTGTTGGACGCGGCTGAAAAGAAAAACAAGGCACGAGAAGAAAAAGCAAAAAATGTCATCTCATTTCGTAGCATTGGTGGTGGTACAAATGTATAGAAACTTCTATGAATTTACCAAAACACCATTTTCAAGGGAAATACCCACAGAGGAGCTATATCCTTCCAGCATGCTTTTAGAAACTGTGAGTCGACTTAAATACGCAGCGTCAAACCAGTTATTCGCTGTCCTCACAGGTGATTGTGGTACTGGCAAGACAACTGCTGTAAGAAGACTTAAGAACTCGCTAGACGATAGCAAATTTACTTTGCTTTATTTAACAGATTCCCAGCTAACCCCCCGACACTTCTACAACGGCCTTCTTTCACAACTCGGTCAGGAAGGAGCATTTTATCGAGGTGATGCCAGGCGAAAACTTCATACAGAAATAGAGGTAATCAAGGTCATTCAGAAGATTAATCTTGTAGTTGTCATTGATGAGGCACATCTTCTTAACCGGGAGATGCTAGAAGAAGTCAGATTTTTGCTTAATTTTAAGATGGACGCAATGAGCCCCCTCTCGTTGATTCTTGTCGCCCAAAGCGAGCTTTGGAATAGATTAGAACTAAAATCGTTTACTGCCATTCGGCAGAGGGTAGACCTCAGGTGCAGGCTGTCAAACTATGACAGAGCCGAAACGGGTAGCTTTATTACAAGGCAGCTGGAATACGCAGGAGCTATCAAGCCCATATTTACAGAAGCAGCCATTGATGAAATATTTTCATTTTCATCAGGTGTTCCAAGGCTTATAAACAAATTATGCATTAATTGTCTAATATACGGATCTACAGGAAAACACAGGCTTATTGATGATCACATGGTTAGGCTTGTTG
>JAAZFB010000264.1 GCA_012511915.1 Clostridiaceae bacterium | reverse complement strand
GTTTAAACAAGACTCATCCCACGGGCCAAATGAAAGTTGATATCTGTCTCCAATAAATATAACTTTATTGGGGCAGTTGTCATCAGCTAATTTAAGGTGATGAATTAAATCACTAAGCAGTTTACCTGAACCGAATTGAATTAGCGGATCATCACGATATGAGTCGCTAATCATTTGACTCTCTACAACAACAAATAAAGTCTCCCTTCTTGTTTGAGAATCGCTTTCCGCATGGTAATAGTCTATTTGCCGTAGGGGGACTTCTTTCCTGATTGAAGCCTCTCCCTCCTCAATAATGGAGATGAAGTCATAGATTGTTGAATATAGGCTGACGACGTCCTCTTGCGTACGGAGTAGATTATTTTTTACTCTATTGGAGAGTGCAAGGATTTTTACATCCCGATAGCCTTCTTCATGGGCAGCATCCCTTACAAACGGAATAACATCATCTTTACGATTGCCTACTGTACCAGTAACAATCATAACACGCGAATCAGACTGAAGGAATTTAGCTATATGTTCTGTCTCGGCAACACTATTGACTATTATATCTTCCGTTCCTTCTTTCGGGAATAGTAATTCATCTTCAGGTAAACTGGATTGATTGTCCACTGATGAAGTCAAAGGATACTCTCTAGCTTCGAAGACTTGTTCTCTTAAATATGATATAAAGCTATCTTCAAGTAAGTTCTTATCAGATTCAACCACATCAATAATATCCAGGAGCATATCGGAAAAATTATTTTTATCTGCAATAAAAAATGACAGCTTGAAACTCGCAGGTATATCTCCAATAATGTTTACTGGATTGCAGAAGCATACCATTGTTGAAATATTTTTGTTGCTAATGAGAATATTCCTGTCTAATGTTCTCTCAAAAATCTGTATCAGTTTATAGCGTTGTTTTCCCAGCTGGATAAATGGATTGACAGAACTTCCGCCCTTCACGGGTATGCCGCTTGATGTTTCCCATCTCCCATATTTGAATACATCTACGTTTGGAAGGATTAATTCGCCGGCATAATCCTTAAAATCAATAATGGTAATGGTGCTTTTTGTGATAAGCAAAGCATCTATCTGCAAGTCGTCCCATATTAGGGATTTAGGCATTCCAAAACGAACGCCATCCATACTATTGCGTTCAAATAGTGCCACTAACTTGGTTGCGAAATACCGAAAAAAAGTGTTTTCGTGTGACCTATTGGCTTCGCCTTTATATATTTGTAACACGATTTTTTCACCCCTTACTGAGACATTGTGAGTCTTCAATTGCCCGTAATTAATATAGCAATCAAGATTTATATAAAATTATGTCACACGGCGCTTTTCACTACGGCCGTCTTTTGGTTTTACCGCATTAGAAGGAATCACCCAGGCATTTCCAAAACGAACCGCACCGGGTATCCGACCTTTCGCACATAAAAGTTGCACTTGGCGAGGAGTGATGCTCCATTTTTCAGCAGCTTCTTTCGCTGTCATACCGTCCATTTTTGCTTCTCCTAACTGAGAATTGATTTATCTTATTATATCGCAAGTGCGAAATTTATACAACCAAATTATAGAAATATTGCAAGAAGGATGTTGCTTGACCCACATTATGTGCTCATCATGGGTATCGAGTTGCTCACACTCAATTCTGCGTCGCTTCATCACTTGTGAAAGCTTTCTTTTCTCAGGTTTAACCAAACCAGCAGCATGGGCAGCAGTGGAACCCTCGTAGACGGTGAAGGTGATATCAAAAAATGGTTGGCCTTATGAGGTGCACAGAGCTTGGCAGAAGCTGTGGTGATATCAATATTAACTATCAGTATTTTCAAAGACTCTCTGAATAAATTCCTCGCCGTTTATCGCACCCGCTTTGTACTCTTGTCTCGCCTTAGATGCCGCCAAAACCCAAGCCTTAAACTGTTCCTCCGTCAGCTTGTTTGTCTGTCGCTCAGTGCCCCAGGCATCCATGCGATAGAACCGTGAATACATTCGATTGTAAATGCGCTGGAACTCCTGCAAGTAGGCATCATCCTCTATCGACTGATTAAATCTCTTCTTCGCCCCTATTTGCTTGCAGCTACGCTTGCCGCCATAAGTCCTATCGCAGTAATCCCGCCTGCGTTTATCTGCCAGAACAAAATACCGGTCGCATAAGGCACAGCGCTTGACCCGGATGCCCCGCTTAACCATTTCCATTAATTCAAGATAGAGCATTTCCTCCAAGCTCTGGATGGCAAAATATTGCCACATACTGACAGCATAGTCGCTATCCCTATGAATATTCTGCAGAACCTTTTTTGTATCCACCTCTGCGGGATCCTCAACCTGTATTAATTTGCTGGTATCGAAGCACCCGTTCGCAAT
>JAAZFB010000263.1 GCA_012511915.1 Clostridiaceae bacterium | reverse complement strand
GTGTAAAGGTTGTGGCATTTGTGCCAAAAATTGTCCCGTTTCAGCGATTTCGGGAGAGCTTAAGAAACCATATGAAATTGATCAGCAAGTATGTATTAAATGTGGCGTGTGTCAAACTAAATGTCCGTTTAATGCTATTTCTCGAAAATAATAGGGAAGGAGCAATATACCATGAGCGTTAATTTAAAAATCAACAATATTGATGTTACGGTGCCGGAAGGTTCAACTATTTTAGAGGCGGCACGAAGTATTGATATTGATATCCCGACTTTGTGCTATCTCAAAGATATTAACGAAGTTGGCTCTTGCAGGATTTGCGTTGTTGAAGTAAAAGGTATGCGTGCCTTACAGGCATCTTGTGTTTACCCCGTTTCAGAGGGGATGGAGGTTTTTACTAATACGAAAAACGTGCGTGATGTCAGAAAAATCAATTTAGAGCTTATTTTGTCTAATCACGAGCGAAAATGCCTGACTTGTAATCGAAATAAGAACTGTGAGCTTCAAACGCTTTCAAACGATTTAGGCGTCTCTGAAATACGTTATGAAGGTGAGAACCCCCATTACAATGTTGATAAGCTTTCAGCTTCAATAGTACGCGACCCGAATAAATGTATTATATGCAGACGTTGTGTAAATGTTTGTAAAAACATTCAAACGGTATCTGTAATAGATGCAAATGAAAGAGGTTTTAAAACAATTATAGGCAGTGCATTTAATATGCCACTTGCAGAAACTCCGTGTACAAACTGCGGGCAATGTATCGTTGTTTGTCCGGTAGGTGCGCTTCGTGAAAAAGAAGAAATTGATACAGTATGGGAAGCGTTAGCCGACCCTAAAAAACATGTTTTCGTGCAAACAGCACCTGCTGTACGCGTTGCCCTTGGTGAAGAATTTGATATGCCAATAGGCACACGGGTAACGGGTAAGATGGCATCAGCTTTAAAGCTTATGGGTTTTGACGGTGTTTTTGATACAAATACAGCTGCTGATTTCACCATTATGGAAGAGGGGACAGAGTTATTACAACGCCTTGAAAATGGTGGCAAATTGCCGCTTATTACTTCTTGCAGCCCCGGTTGGGTTAAGTTTTGTGAACACAACTTTCCTGATTTTCTCGATAATTTATCAACTGCAAAATCACCACATGAAATGTTTGGCGCTATTATGAAATCTTATTATGCCGAAAAACAAGGTATAGATCCGGCGGATATATTTGTTGTCTCAGTAATGCCATGTACTGCAAAAAAGTTTGAATCAAAAAGAGAAGAATTATCCTCAACAGGTTATCCGGATGTTGATGCAGTAGTAACAACGCGTGAGCTTGGAAAAATGATAAAACAGTCCGGTATAGATTTTGTAAAACTCCCAGACGGTGAATTTGATGCACCCTTTGGCATAGGCAGCGGCGCAGCGGCTATTTTTGGCACAACCGGTGGCGTTATGGAGGCTGCACTTCGTACCGTTGCTGATATTTTGACAGGTGAAGATATAAAACAAATAGAATACAATGCTGTTCGCGGTATGAAAGGTATTAAAGAGGCATCACTGCAGATTGCCGGTAAAAAAGTGAGAATTGCAGTGGTAAGCGGGCTTGGAAATGCCCGTAAATTGTTAGATAAAATTCGTGCCGGAGAAGTTCAATACGAGTTTATCGAAATAATGGGTTGCCCAGGTGGCTGTGTTACCGGCGGAGGTCAGCCCATAGTAAGTTCAAAAATAAAGATGGATATAGATGTGCATGCTGCCCGTGCTGCAGCAATTTATGCAGAAGACGAGTCCATGGAGGTCAGAAAGTCTTACAAAAACCCAATTGTCAAAAAAATATATGAAGATTATTTTATTGAGCCATGCGGCCATCTCTCGCATAAATTATTGCATACACACTATAAACAGAGGGAAAATTATTATTAGTATTAAAGTATAAAGTATAAACATAACAGCACTCTATCAATTCGATAAAGTGCTGTTTTTTTTTAGTAAAAATTAAATTATTGATTTAATTTAGGCACAATTCAATACTATTTTCCTTACGCCAACGGCGTTGTTGACACGAATGTGTCAACATTTTAAATGGGAATAGTATCATTTGAAACTATATTACTCATCTAACAAATCAGGTTGGGCATCATCTTGTTTTTTTTGTTCTTTATCATGGAGGGATATTCTGTTGTCCCGTAGTGTTTGAATGGTTTTTTCCATAATCTTTTCCATATCAGCAAGAACATCGTCTGCGTATTGCCTGGTACTTTGGCGGATTTCTTTAGCACGCTTATTCGCAGCATTAATAAGTTCATCAGCCTTTTCCTTTGCCCTTTTGGTTATTTCATTTTCGTTAATCATCGATATTATTTTGTCTTCTGTGGATTTTATTATTTCATTTGCCTCTTTTTGGGCATCAACCAAAATGCGCTGGCGTTCATCCTTAACCCATTTTGCTTGTTTTAAATCATCAGGCAGCTTAAGCCTTATGTCTTGTATTAAATCAAGCAATTCGTCTTTGTCAAGCATACATTTGCCGGCAAGTGGAATATTGAGTCCTTTCTCAATAGTGTCTTCTAAGATATCAATACTTTCTAAGATTTCCATTCAAACTACCTCCTAAATTTGTCGTATATGTTTGCCTGTATTTCTATTGGCACCATTTGATCCAACGAACCCCCATACTTAGCAATTTCTTTAATAATGCTTGAGCTTAAGTACATATTATCGGTGGAGGTTGTCATAAACAGCGTTTCAACATTTGGGTTTAGCTTATTATTGGTCAGTGCCATCTGAAATTCATATTCAAAATCCGACAATGCGCGTAAACCTTTTATAATAACGGTGGCATTTATCTCTTTAGCATAATCAGCAAGTAACCCCGAAAAGGTATTTACCTCAACATTGTGTATATTTTTAGTAACACGTTCTAAAAAATCAACCCGTTCTGCCACAGTAAAAGTCGGTACTTTATTAACATTGGTGAGCACTGCCACAACCAATTTATCAAATATTTTAGCAGAACGTATAATAACATCTAAATGCCCGTTGGTGCAAGGGTCAAAACTGCCCGGGTATATTGCAATTTTCACATAGTCTCATCCTTTTTGAAAAATAATAACATTGTGTCTTTGTATTTTGACTGTTTAAAAAGATTTAATTCGCATTTGATGTTGTGGGTTAAACCCGTTTCACAAACGACTATTGCGTTTGGGTTTAGCATATCCATATCATTCAACGCAGATAGTGTTTCATTGTATAAGTCTTTGCTGTACGGAGGGTCTATAAAAACCAAATCATACTTTTGTGTGCAGTTATTTAAAAAAGACCGGGCAGAGCTATTATATATTTTGCAATTTAAAAAATGTGTTTTTTCTAGGTTTTCAGCTATTATTTTTGCCGCTGATTTATTTTGTTCGACAAAATCACAATGTTTGCAACCCCTGCTAAGTGCTTCAATTCCAAGGGCTCCGCTACCCGCAAATAAATCAAGCACAACACTGTCCGATATATAGGGCTGCAGTATAGAAAACATTGCCTCTTTAACTTTGGCACCGGTAGGACGGGTTAATTCACCTTTTAGAGTTTTAATCCTATGCCCTTTTGCAATTCCCGCAATGACCCTCACAAATTTACTCCTTGAATATATTTTACCTTATTATACATATTTGTCAATAGTAATGACGATATTAATAGTGTTACTAATTTAATTCAAATCCGAATAAAAGCGTTTTGCCGCATTTATTATTTGCTTTTTTAAAGCCATTACCTCGTATTTAAGCTGATGTAATTCTGCTTTTTTAGCAATAATTTCTTCGTTAATTTTTGACTTCTCATATTCAGCAGTCAGCATAGCCTCTTGAATTATTGAGCATTCCTTATCCTTTGTTTCGGCCAATGATTTGGCTAATTCGTCTTTTTCCTTTTCGTATCGAGCTATTTCGGTTAAATAATTTTCTGCTTGGAGCGATGCGTTTTCAAGCGCGTTTTCAAGAGCATTTATTTTATCTTCTGCGGCTTGATTTTTAGCGGCGAAATCATCCGTAATTGTCTGCAGGTACTTGTTAACATCCTTCTTTTTAAAACCAAATAGACGTATTCGAAACATCTTTTTGCCCATCATTATGACCATTAGCCTTTCCGGCTCACAAAATTAATTAATACTCTTTTTACGCGCTTATCGTGAGCCGGATAAGACGTGAAAATGCTCATGCACCAAAATGCGGGCGCCATCGGCGCAAACATTGTGGGTTTTATGTGAAACCGCAGGAGACCCACAATTCTGAATTTTTTCAAAATAGATACTTTCCCTACAACAAGCCTTTGCTATATTTTACACTTTATATCACGTTCCCGTCAACTATTTTTAGAAAAAACATGGTAATTACAAAAAAACATGGTATAATAAGATATACGCAGATGGAGGTTGTAATTTATAAAATGCACTCATTTTTGCAGACAATAAAAAAATATGATGTTACTATGGTTGTTTTGGCTTTTGTTGCATCTTTTCTGGGTGGTTTGTTTATTTATAGCGCAACAAAAAGCTTTGACTCCAATATGAAATTTGTTATTGTACAAGCCGCCGCTTTTATACTAGGAATTGTTGCCATGTATATCATTACTAAAGTTGATTATGAAGATATTTCATATATTTGGCCTTTAGTAGCCGGTATTTCTATATTCTTGCTTCTATTGGTGCTTTTAGTAGGCACCGGCAGTGAAAGCAACGGCGCACAATCGTGGTTTCGGTTTTGGGGAGTTGGGGTTCAACCGGCGGAAATAACAAAGGTGTTTTTTATTATTACTCTTTCAACCCATTTAGCGAAAATCGGTAATGATATTAACTACATAAAAAATGTTTTGATGCTAATACTGCACTTATGTGTCCCGTTAGTACTTATTATGCTTCAACCGGATGCGGGAACAGCTTTTGTGTATGTCTTTATTTTCTTAGTGATGTTGTTTATTGCGGGCATTGATAAAAGATACATTATAATTGCGGCAGGTTTTTTATCATTGTTCTCTGTTTTCGCGTGGTTTTTTCTATTATCACAATACCAAAAAAATAGGTTCTTTGCGTTTTTAAACCCCGAATCCGCACCGAGAACGTATGGTTATCATGTAATGCAAAGTAAAATTGCAATTGGCTCGGGCAAATTATTGGGGAAAGGTCTATTTAAAGGAATTCAAACACAACTTGACTTTTTACCCGAAAAACAAACCGATTTTATTTACGCGGTTATAGGTGAGGAAACCGGCCTAATAGGTTGCATTGTTATTTTAGCAATTTTGATGGCACTAATCATTAGGTGTATAATTATTGCCAAAAGGGCTAAAAATCGCTTAGGCACAAATATGTGTTTCGGTGTTGCAGCAATGTGGTTGTTTCACACATTTGAAAATATAGGAATGACAATAGGCATAACCCCGGTAACAGGAATTCCCCTGCCCTTTGTCAGTTATGGTGGTTCTTCACTTTTAACCAATCTAATGGCGCTTGGGCTTGTTTTAAATGTTAAAATGCGAGAAAAAACATTGAACTTTTGACTTGACAAAACACCAGTTAGATATTAAAATAAGCAAGTATGAATTGATTAATAAAACTTATACTATATTCAATCAAATCATGAAAAAAATGAATATGGCCTCATAGTACAAGGGATAGTACAAGCCCCTCCTAAGTATCAGATCGACCTGCCCCCAAAATCGAATATTTATACACATGCCCCTGTAGTTAAATGGATATAACACGTCCCTCCTAAGGATGAATTATCAGTTCAATTCTGGTCAGGGGTGCCAGTAAGCCTTGAAAACAAGCCGTTTTTGAGGCTTTTCTCTTTTTTAAACTTCCGTTAATGCCATTTTAGTTTTTATGCAAAAATGCTTCATATTTGCTAACAGGAATCGAACATAAAATTTGAGATTTGCTAACAAAAACGGCTTTTTGCTAACAGAAGAATTTTGCATGATTTTTACCCCTTTTGCTGAGCATGTCCGCTTTGTACGATATTTGCTAAGATTTGGGCAAGTTCAGGTGATTTTTGTAACTGTTCAATTAATTCCATTAAGTCAATTTGCGGCTGTACCTCTGGTTCTTTTTCTTCCGGAGGTCTTACATTTCGCAAATCAGGGTTTGAATAAAATGCTGCCTCGAACTTTTGAGCATTCCTCATC
>JAAZFB010000262.1 GCA_012511915.1 Clostridiaceae bacterium | reverse complement strand
CTATTTGTGCAATCTGGCGAAATAGAGGGCAATCCGTTCTTAATATGCAATGACTTAACCCATGAGTTAGGTGTAAAAACGTATTCTGGCTCTATAACAATTCATTGGACTACAACAAGCTATCAAGACGGAAAAACCGTTACGCAACACCATTCGCAGGTTTTAACTGCCGAGGTTACTAAGCCTTGCCCCTACTATTCCGAAGTGCCTTACGTGGTTTATGGCTATGAAGCTGCACCCGATTTAATGTTCAGCAGAATGGATTCAAATGCCGAGAATATGACACAAAAGCAAATCGATAAAGAGGTCGATAGGAAGATTAAAAAGCTAAATAAAAAGGCGGAGAAAAGCATCTCACAGGGGGATAGCTATACCGTGCTTGGAAATTCCGAGTTCGAAGTGCTTTTTGGTGCAACCAACAGAAACCATGAGGTTCAGTTCAGATTATTGTTTACACCCTTAGCACAAAAAAATCTCTTGTGCCTTATGAAGGATAAGGTGAACGGCTTCGGAGATGACTTTGCGTTTTTCAAAAACAAGATGATAAACAGGGTTTACCCTGAGCAGTTGAAAAGTATCGAGCTTTCTATTCCCGATAACTTTTTTCACAATTACGATTACGAAGCGATAAAGGCAAAGTTTATACACCACAACAACGCGTATATGCGCCACCTGTATTTTGCATTTGCGCCGCTTATGTCGATTCCGCTGTATCGTCAGCAACGCCCACACGAGTATATATACAAGGACTTGTATGACAGTTATGTAAGCTACTATGCACATGAGTTTGTGGCGAACAGCTTTGGCGCAGATTATTTCATGCACCCATTTTCAGAAACGAGGAATATTCTGAAAACCCACATCGTTCAAAGCGAGGATAACCGAGATACCATTGCGGTTACGGCATACGGTTATCGCACCGAACAACGCACCGACTATATAAATAAGTTGGGCAGAGACGGCAGAGTGCATACAACTCCCGTTAATTGGACTGAATACATACCTGTTATGGATTCGAAATATCTTGATATTGACGTGTTTGACGACGAGCAAGCGCTACTCGATTCACCAAGGTATAGGGAGTTTTTCAAAGACAATCCGCAGGGAGCCGCGGCAATGCACCGCATTGGCATTTTCTTAGCATCGTTGCCAAAGCAATAGTGTTAGAAAACAATTGTGTTATTATCATTTATGATGATATAATTTAATAATGATTTATGGAGGTAAAAAAATGGCAAACGAGTTAGACGAAATGACGGGACCGGTGAACGCACAAGGGCGAGCTATTAACGTTATCGAGAAGCAAATTCCCGTTAAGGTTGGTGCAGGCTCTGTGATTTTTGAAATCTTTCTATGGATTTGTGGCATCATTCCAGGGCTGATTTTCTTGTTCATGAAGGTTAATGCAAGAAAGTATTTCAACCAGCTTCAACAGCGAATTCAGCACAACGCATCGCAGATAGACAATTATCTCGAGCAAAGGGTTCAGGTTTTGCAGAATGTAGTTGGCATCGTTGAAAAGTCGATTGACCTTGACAAGGATGTAATGAAATCAGTTGCGCAATTTAGGGGCGGAGTTCAAGCAAACGAAAACAACCGCAACGAGGTCGCAGGCGCACTCGATACTGCTATGAGCGGAATTAGGGTTGCTTTTGAGGCTTATCCCGATTTGAAGGCGCATCGCACCTTGGCAGACGCTATGCAGCAAAACAACTACCTGCAGAGGGAAATCACAGCTGCGCGTGAGGTTTATAACGATACCGTTTTGAAGTGGAATTCCGATATTTTCGCATGGCCCACAAAGATGATTGTTGCGGCTAAGCAGGGATATACAACGAGGATTCCGTTCACTGCAAGCCAAGAGACAAAAGAGCAGGCAAGGGCGAAGTTCTTTTAAGATGTAAGGCAAAAAGCAAGTCGACAACGGCTTGCTTTTAAAATACTTACTTATAGTATCACATTCTTTGCTAGCTCAAATAATTCATTATGGAGGACTATTCAATCATGAAACACATTAATCCTTATGCAAAATTATTAGCTGTAATTATGCTAATAATTACGACAGCCACGCTGATTTCAGCTTGCAGCGTAGGCGAAGTATTCGGAGAAACCAACGAAAAATCGTTAGAAGCAAAAGTCGGTAAAGCTATAAAGCAATACACAAAAAACTTGCAAGAAGAAGACCCAAACGCAACAATAAGACATAACACCAATTTCATAATTGAACATAAAGGAACTCTTTACTGGTACACAAACACTCAATCGGGAGAGCCTTTTAAAATTATAGCTCCTGTTGAGGAGATTACTGAATCTGAAAAACACTACAAAGAAACTGACCAGAACAGGCTAAAAAAGATTCCAAAGAACATCAGCATTTACGTGTTAACAGACGAGGAATTCGCAACATACCAAGCACAAATGGCGTTCGGGTCATATGAGCAATATGCTTATACTCATTACTATCCAGATTTTAAGCAAATTAAGCCCGGCACACTTTTAATTATGAAAATCGGCAAAAAATACTATACAATTGAGTATGTATTAAATTCTCCTAAACTTATACAAGTAACCGATGAACATCCCGGAACGCCTGAAAACACAACAAAAGAGCCATTCGAGGACAAGGTTTTGGTGAGACCGCATACAATAGATGATACCGATATCTATGTTCCAGACGATGAAGTGGCTGCTCGTATCATAATAGAAAGCTGTCTCGAGGTTTATGACGATAACTTAAGAGATAAAGGAATTCAAAACGGAACAATATTTTTAGTAGAAGTATCAAAAAAATACTTTCAGCTTTTATACACCGATGGGGAGTTAACACTGAAAAAAGTAACCGATGAACATCCCGGCACCCCGAAAAATACATTAAAAGAATTAAAAATTAATCGAGCAAGTGTCAGTTATGAAATTGAAATTTACATTCCTGCTGAAACTGCTCCGGCTGATTGTGATGCATTAGAAGCAATGAGAATACTAAATATCAACCTTGAAAACTATGACGGTGATGACATTGAAGCTGTTTCATACATAGTAGTTGTTGAAAAGTTCGGCAATCAACATATTTTCAATGTTGGATCTTACAATCAAATCTCACACCACCCAATATATCCGAGTGTTATTGAAGATATTGAAGAAGAAAATATCAAGATAACAAAGAAAAAACTGCTAAAAGGAATTGCAGACAATATCACGATTTACTATGAGCCCAGATCATAAGTAAATTTTAGCAAAACGATTCATAATTCATGCAGACGCCAAGATTTGCAATCTGCGAGCGTCTGCAGATACTGATTAAAGGAGCTAGACTTATGAAAGCATACAATATAACTTTCAAGCCAATACTACCGTTACAGAACGAAGACGAGAGCGTGAGTATGCTTTGGGATTACTTAGAGATTTTAGTGCAAAATGGACAAATCATGCTCGATTATTTATTATTAAAGGTAGAAGATGAGTTTATAGCAACAGTAACTTTGCCAGATGACGATTCACTAAGCGAGAAATATAATAATTGCTATATAAATGATATGCTTTGTAAAATCAAGGCTGTTTTCTCTGTTTCACAACCCTATTACATTGCAGAAAACACAAATTATGATAACACTTGTACTTGTGATTCGCCTTCGTGGTATATGCTTTATGCAGACTACAGCACTGACGAAAGCCCTGTTGTTTGCGGTGATTGCGGTCATGAAGTTGCGTTACATAAGCTACCCTATATTTTCAATGAACAAGAATATTACACTTTGCTTTCTTGGCAACAAATGTATCAGCATGTGCACAGCCTATGGGTTCTATGTCTTTCAGATAGATTCACATATAGGCAATTAAGCAATCCCCATTCGCAATTATCAAAACTTGCCCTTGAAATAAGAGCAGAGCTTGAAGAAAAACTAAAAAAGCCTGTGTATTACTATATTTATCATGCTGATAAGCCCTTAAATAATTGCCCAAATTGTAATCAAGAATGGATTCATTCACCAAATATAAAAACTGTTGACTATATTTGCCCCAAGTGCAAGTTGGCAACAGACAAATAAAATAAAACACAAGGAGAAACACAATGTCAGCACAAATTATCAAGGTTTACAAAGAGAGCTTCCCTGCTATGCGCTTCATAGGCAAGCGTTACAAAAATTCGGATAGGGATAGCTATGGTTCATTTTCAAAGTATTGGTGCGAGTTCTTTCAAAATGGTTTGTTTGCTGAACTGGAAAAGCAAAACCCAGAATTTTGCGACTATTTCGGTCTTATGGGCTGCAGTGAAACGGATTTTGAATATTGGATTGGAATGTTCTTTCCAGTAGAAACTGCTGTACCCGAGGGATATTCGTATGTGGACATGCCCGAAAGCGATGTAGGTATTTGTTGGATAATGGGCAAGGAGGAAACAGGCGAATTATTTGGAGCAGAGCCTCACAATATGTGTATGCAGGAAATAAAAGATAATGGTATGACTTTCAGAGACGATTTTCAATCAGATGAAAAGTGGTTGTGGTTCTTTGAAAGATATAACTGCCCGCGTTACACTCAAAAAGCCGAGGACGGTACTGTTATTTTAGATTATGGGGTGTATGTTTTTTAACATTAACTCAAAAATTAAAGAACGATTAGTAAAAGGTCTTAAAAAGTTTCAGCCGATATTATCAAAAGCTCAAGCCGCAGATATAAATGAAAGCGATACTGTAACTATAATTACCGATATGCTTTGTGAAATTTTCGGATATGATAAATATGAAAATATTACTTCCGAGTTCGCAATAAAAAAGCCTTTTTGTGATTTAGCCATTAAACTTAATGATAAAGTCCCCTTATTATTGGAGTGTAAAGCAGCTGGTATTGATTTAAAAGATGAACATATTAGGCAAGCCACAAACTACGCTGCTGATTCGGGTACTGAATGGGTAGTTCTTACAAACGGAGTTTATTGGAAGATTTACAAAGTGCTTTTTACAAAGCCAATTGATAAACAGCTTGTTTACGAGTTTAATATGTGTGATTTAAGTGCAAAAAAACAAAGCGACCTTGAGAAACTTTATTATTTATGCATAGAGGCTTTTGCTAAAACGAGCAAGAGCACATTAGATGACCTG
>JAAZFB010000261.1 GCA_012511915.1 Clostridiaceae bacterium | reverse complement strand
TAAAACAGCGGGCAGTGCGCTTACAGCCGCCGTTTCAGGGCTTACAAGATATATACCTGCACTTGAAGTGCCACTTCTGCCTTCAAAGTTTCTGTTGTTTGTACGCAAGGAAATAGCACCGGTACGAGGTGCCTGCCCCATTCCTATGCAAGGTCCACAGACTGTTTCCAGAATGCGTGCCCCGGCAGCAATCATATCCGAAAGCGCACCGTTCTCGGCAAGCATGTTAAGTACCTGGCGTGAACCGGGGCCTATAACAAGGCTTACATCAGGGTCAACTGATTTCCCTTTTAGTATTTTTGCAACACTCATCATATCACGGTATGACGAATTAGTGCAACTGCCGATAAAAACCTGATCAACCTTTATTTTACCTGCAGCCTCAACCGTAACAACATTATCGGGCATATGGGGCCTTGCAACAAGTGGTGTAAGTTCCGATAAATTGATTATAATTTCTTCATCATATTTTGCATCGTTATCGGGAAGCAATTCCGTCCAATCATCAACCCTACTTTGTGCGGCCAAAAACTCTTTTGTTATATCATCACTCGGGAAAACGGAAGTTGTCGCACCAAGCTCAGCGCCCATATTGGTTATGGTAGCACGTTCAGGCACTGATAACGTGGCTACACCCTCGCCCGCATACTCGATAATGCTGCCAACACCGCCTTTTACCGTCATAAGTCGCAACACTTCTAATATAACATCTTTAGCCGATACCCATGGGTTGAGCTTTCCGGTTAATGTAACTTTTTTAATTTGCGGCATTGTCAAATAGTATGCGCCGCCGCCCATTGCCACGGCAACATCTAGACCTCCGGCACCTATTGCAAGCATACCTATCCCACCGCAAGTTGGTGTGTGGCTGTCTGAACCGAGTAGTGTCTTACCGGGCTTGCCAAACCTCTCTAAATGTACTTGATGGCATATACCGTTACCCGGTCTGGAAAAATAAATTCCATGTTTTTTTGCCACCGTCTGTATATATTTATGATCGTCCGCATTTTCAAACCCCGCCTGTAAAGTATTATGGTCAATATACGCAACGGAAGCTTCTGTTTTTACCTTTGGTATGCCAATAGCCTCGAACTGCAAATAAGCCATTGTACCGGTTGAATCCTGCGTCAGCGTTTGATCAATCCTTATCGAAATATCACTCCCCGGTAACATTTCACCGCTAACAAGATGGTTTTTAATCAATTTTTGTGTGACATTGTATCCCATTTTTCTACCCCCGTTTAGTATTAAATTAATTAATCTGACTATTAATTGGATATTAGTATTAATTTTGAAAGCATTTCTTCAAATCTAATTGGTACACCACTATCAAATTGCATAGTTTCCAAGGTTTTAGGATGTGTAAAGCAAATAACCTTTGCATGCAACATTTGACTGCTTGATTTGAATTTTTCTTTTTTTACACCGTAAACCTTGTCCCCAATTATCGGATTGCCCATATCAGATAGATGAACACGTATTTGATGTGTCCTTCCCGTTTCGAGAGAACACTCTACATAAGTATACTTACCTAAACGTTTTATCACTTTATAATAGGTAACAGCGTTCTTAGGATTTATGCCGTTTATACATCTTTTCTTTCTATTAATAGGATGCCTTCCTATTGGCTTGTCAATTATGCCGTTATCGTTTTTTATGTTACCGTATACAAGCGCAATATATTTC
>JAAZFB010000260.1 GCA_012511915.1 Clostridiaceae bacterium | reverse complement strand
GTGTAGTTATCAAGGGTATTTCAACTCCATTCATAGCTGAGAAAATTGACAAGAATCATTATCATATCAAAACAGAGATTAAACGTCCGGGCAAATATCTTGCAGATGTATTTGATAGCGATAATTTAATTGGTAAAAACAATATCGACGTTCTTAGCGAGACGCAAAAAAAGAGTAGCAATGATGATTTTGACAGTATGTTTTAGGAGGTCAGTTATGATAGAGAAACTACGCAACTGTTTTGATGAGATGGTTGTTTATAAGGATTTAAGAAAGACGAATTTCTTTTCAGCATTAAGTTTGCCGTCATTTATGCGCGACTGGCTTTTAAAGAAGTTTGAGGACGAAAACGGTGAATACGATACAGAAGAAGTTTTGAAATTCATACAGACTTATTTGCCGCGCAAAGATGACTGGAGTGCAATAAAAGACCGTGTTGTTATGGGCAATGATAAAGTTCGTTTTCTTGCTAAGATTTCCACTGAAATTAGCGTGGAAAAAAAGCAGGTTTATTTTGCCTTACCTGACTATGGTTTGAAATTCAAAGACACAATAATCGAAGAAGATGTATGGGATGATTGTAAAGACGATTTACTCCACGGTGAAACATGGGGTATGGTTGAAATCGGTTATCGTTCTCCAGAAGATGCAGATATCTTATTTACACCTGAAATAAGGAGCGGGTCATCTGCAAAAGGTGCGAATAAAGGTAAAATAAAGCTTACAGCATTCAAACCATTTTGTCCATATACGGTTGATGTTGATTACTACAAAGATGCACGAGCAGAATTTACAACGGCTGAATGGATTGATGTTTTACTTGGCGCAGTTGATTATAATGCGGGTGGGTACTCAGATGAGGAAACGAAACTTACTATGCTCACGCGACTACTTCCATTTGTAGAAAAACGGCTCAACCTTATTGAACTTGCGCCTAAGGGTACAGGGAAATCGTATCTCTTTGGCCGCGTGAGCCGTTTTGGAGCGTTGCCAACTGATAGCAAAATAAGCCGCGCCACTCTTTTTTACAATAAAACACGTCATACAGAAGGTTTAGTAGCTACGAGTGACTTCGTTGTCCTTGACGAAATTCAGACAATTCAATTCGCTGATGTTGATGAAATGCGAACCGTATTGAAAGCATACCTCGAATCAGGAATTATTAAAATTGATTCTTATGAACGTGCCGCTGATGCTGGATTTGTTCTTTGCGGCAATATTAGCAAGAAGATAATGGATGACGGTGGTTTCAGCAATATGTCTAGTGAACTACCCAAGGCTTTCCATGAATCAGCACTTATTGACCCTTTTCATGGATTCATCAAAGGGTGGAATATCCCTAGAATGAATGAAGATTTAAAGATATCGGGCTGGGCGTTAAACTCGGAATACTTCTGTTCCATTTTACACGAACTTCGAAATGATATGAGCTACCGTGCAATTGTTGACGAGCTAGTAGAAGTGCCTGATAAATCAGACACACGTGACACTGAAGCTGTAAAGCGTATTACTACAGCATACTTAAAATTACTATTTCCGAATGTTCGAACTGCTCAAGATATTTCTGCGTCAGATTTCAAGCGTTATTGTTT
>JAAZFB010000259.1 GCA_012511915.1 Clostridiaceae bacterium | reverse complement strand
GTCGTTATCGCCAGGAGGCATAAAATCCTCACGGTGTCCCATTTGTATCTTTACATTATATAGCTGTCCTCCGGTTGTATCGTAGGCCCGGGCAAGAAATGATTTTTCATATCTCTCTAGGGCAAGATAGAAACCAAAGTCCTCACCGTTGAGAGTAACCCGGGCATAATTTGTAAGCGGTGCCGGGACACCGCTGTAATCCATTATCTCATAGGAAAGATATTCCTTCATGTAGGTGTTGTCTCCTATAATGTTATTTATACAGAATGTGTCCAACCCGTAATAAGTGCGGCCTTTCTGATACTTGTCAAATTTAAAATGAATACTGTACCTGTCGCTGTCTTTCATTTGGGCCACTTGCGTTAAACTGGAGTTTCCTTTTGTACGCAATCCCACAGAGCTGAACAACTCGCCATTTATTATTAAATCGGCGGGGATATATTCTTTGGCAGTGGGATCAGCAAGCAGCCCCTGCCACTCGTTTTCATCGACCTGAATATCTATTAAAAGAATTTCGTCTCCAAACAATTTGGATTCGTATTGCATTACCTTTGTATTCGGATTAATTTGAGCAAGGTAAACAATCAAGGCACAGGTAAGCAGCGCTAGAAAGATAAGCACAACGGCGACTTTGTTCAGATATCTGCTACTGATCATAGCTTGCTCCTTTCTGTCGGCTTTGCATGTTACATGTAATAATCGCCGCTGTAGCTTACCAAAACTGCATTTGTGACCCCGCTGACAGCCAACAATTTATTGACAAAATCCACTGAGGAATCTTTGAGCCTTACTTCAACGGTAAGTTCAATACCGTTCCGGGAGACGTTTTTTGACTTGATAACATGCTTTTTCGTAAAGCGCCGAAGCAGGGCAAGCGAATTTGTCTCTGCGTTTTCGTCATCAAGTTGTAAAACCACGATATAAGGGGTATCGACAGTTTTCCGATTTACAAAAATGAAAAGGATGATCCCAATTAGTAGCGAACCGATAATAACAAGGGGGATTAATCCCACACCGACAATAATACCCGCAGTGATGGACCAAAAGAGATAGACAAGATCGAGCGGTTCCTTAACTACCGTTCTAAAACGCACTATGGACAAAGCTCCAACCATACCGAGGGAAGCAATAAGGTTTGATGACACTGCCAAAATAACAAGGGCAGTAATTAAATTCATCCCAATAAGGGCAATGCCAAAAGATGACGAATAGATCACACCTGTATAGGTTTTGGTGTAAACCATAAAAATAAACAGTCCGATAACAAGCGAAATGCCCAGTGCCACCAAGATATCCGTTATGGAAAAGGTAGCCGCCTTGCTAAGATAAGTAAGTTTCAAAAGTTCTTCCAACATCAGTAATTCTCCTTTTTTATTATACTAATCTTGAAACAAGATATTTCGAAAATTCCCTTTCATGCCTATTAGTTATTTGAATCACCTGCCGGATTGCTTCCGGGATGAAACCATCATATTTGATTTCAAGGATCATGGCCCTGGCAGCGGGAATAGTGACGAGTTCGGGGTCAAATAAGCCTTGCACATTATTTGAAGCCTTAATATTTTTGTCAAATGTAATGCGAACATTGCCGGCAGGATAAATATATGCCTCCCTTGTGTAATCTACAATAATTACAGGCCTTAGATTCTGATAGTTCATCTTGGTATACAGTTCCCAAAAAAGCGGGTTTCGGCCTTCTTTTAAAACCTCATAACGACCGGCTAAAATACTTTCACATTGTGCTTTTGAAATGGGCGCTTTTTCCTTATAGCACAATCTGTTTGCTTTCGCTTTCTTCTCAAGCCGGATAAAAGACGAATCATCATTATACAGTCGAAGCCTAAACTTTTCACGCCTGCTAAGGCCTGACAATTTCTCCAT
>JAAZFB010000258.1 GCA_012511915.1 Clostridiaceae bacterium | reverse complement strand
ACAGAAACCATTCATCATATAAAATTATTATAAAGTTCATCGGTGCAAACAAGCAAATCAGCTTCTGAATCTGGAAAGGGGAATTGTTTTTGAACAGGCAAAAGTTAATAATATTATGTTCGTCTTTAACACTCGTAATGTTTCTTTTTTTTAATCAATCAAACCGTTCACCGAACAAAATGGCAATAGGTGCAAACGAACCTCAAGCCAAAAACGATACACAATTGTTAGCCCGCTGCGTAAATGGCGAGGCAAGGGGTGAACCATATATAGGACAGGTCGCGGTTGCCGCCGTAATATTAAACAGGGTAAATCATGCGTCATTTCCAAATACAATAAGTGGTGTTATATATCAACCCCAAGCCTTTACAGCAGTTGCAGACGGGCAAATAAACGTTCCGATTGATGAGAGTTCTCAGGTATTTAAAGCATGTATTGAAGCAATGAACGGATCAGACCCAACCGGGGGTGCAATATATTATTACAATCCGGCAAAAGCAACCAACAAATGGATTTTTGACAGACCGGTAATAAAAACAATAGGTAAGCATGTGTTTGCCAAGTAGGGGTGTTGAATAAATATTATAAGGAGGAGACAAATGAAGATACGACAAAAACTGATAGACTTTAAAAGCCGGCTATCCGACCGTCATATGTACAGCATTATACTTGTGGTTACGGCAGTAATTGCCGGTTTTGGTGTATACCAATATAAAAGGTCAATTGATTTTCGCAACAAAGTTGAGAATGGCTATCGTCGGGCTTTTACTGAGCTTGTTCATTACACAAATAATTTAGATGCAACATTGACAAAAGCAACAATTGCAAATTCACCTACACAGCTTTCGGGGTTAGCTGTTGATTTATGGCGGCAGGCTGCTTTTGCCCAAGCTAATTTAGGGCAGTTACCCGTCTCTAGTACTGAACTGGATAACACCTCAAAGTTTTTATCACAAGTGGGAGATTACACTTATTCGTTGTCCAAAAAAGCTCAAAACGGTCAACAACTTTCACAAAAAGAGATTGACCAACTGACAGAATTACAAAAACTTTCCGCAAGCCTCAACGACAAACTTGTTCAAATGGAAAGCGAAATGTTTGCCGGAGTTCTGAGATTTGGCGAATTTAAAGGTATAACCTCCAAAATAAGTTCTGAAAATGCCAACACCTTTGAAGATAGTATGGTGCAAATTGAAGACAACTTTTCAGAATACGCATCTTTAATTTATGACGGCCCGTTTTCCGAACATATACAAAACAGACAACCGCGCATGATAGTTGACGAACCGGAAATTAACCAAGAACAGGCGAAAGAGAAAATTAGCAGCTTTATTGGGGCAGATAAAGTATCTGCTGTTGAAATAACAAGTGAAACTAACAGTGTTATACCTACTTTTTCCTGCACCGTTAACAAAACGGATAACAATCAAATTTTTGCAGAAGTAACCAAAAACGGCGGTTTTGTGCTGCTGCTCTTAAAAGACAGACAGCCCGAAAACGCCATACTCAATGTAACAGATGCTGCAAAGTTTGCAAGGGACTTTTTGCTAAAAAATAACTTCCCAAACATGTATGAAAGCTATTACCAAAGGGAAGGCAATACCGTATTGATAAATTATGCATATAAACAAGATGATTATGTTATGTATACCGATTTGATTAAAGTAAAAGTCGCTTTGGATGACGGAGAAATCTTAGGTTTTGAATCACACGGTTATTTAACAAACCATTTAAAGGAGAGACCATTGCCAAATGACCTCATAAGCGAAGATGATGCCCTCAAAAAGATTAATCCTGCACTTTCGATATCGGCAATAAATAAAGCAATGATACCTTTGGAGGACGGCAAAGAGGTTTTTTGCTATGAATTGAAAGGCACACAAAACGAGAAAAACTTCTTAGTTTATATCAATGTAAAAACAGGGGCTGAAGAAAAAATACTGATTTTACTTGAAAATGAAGACGGCACCTTAACAATTTAGTTCCCGTGTTTAAATTTAAAAAGGCAATCGAAAAGATTGCCTTTTTGTGATTTTATCACGTAATGTATTGAAAGTTTTACATTAGTGAGGTATAATGGAAAATAGTTCAATTAATACAGCCAGATTTAGGATAAGGAGATTTCCAATGCAATACATATTAACTTTTCTTGAAGGGATTATTACATTTGTATCCCCGTGCCTTTTGCCGATGTTACCGATGTACCTTTCATACCTCGCGGGTACAGATGAAAACGATAAAGAAAACGAAACAATAAAAAATGCTTTTGGGTTTGTAGTAGGCTTTACAATAATTTTTGTTTTATTGGGCGCATTTGCCGGAACAATCGGGCAGTTTTTAAATCAGCACAAAACACTTGTTAACTTTATTGCCGGTACTGTTGTTATTGTGTTTGGTCTTAGTTTTTTAAATGTAATACCGTTACCGTTTTTCAAAGGAATTAAAATGATACCAATAAATATAGGACACAACTTTTGGTCTGCTGTTGTATTCGGAATGTCGTTTTCTGTCGGGTGGACACCATGTGTTGGGGCGTTTTTGGGTTCTTCCTTGATGCTTGCCGCACAGAGTGGTACTTTTATTAAAGGTGTTGTATTGCTATTATTATATTCATTAGGCCTAGCAATACCTTTTATTGTCAGCGCAATATTAATTGATAAATTAAAAGGTGCTTTTGAATTTCTGAAAAGAAACCATAATGCCATAAATATTATTTCAGGTTTTTTTCTTATAATTGTTGGTATCCTAATGATTACAGGAAACAGTATAACATTATTATAACCAAGGGAGTTTTGTTCATTGAATAATAAAACTAAAACAATACTATATATAACCATATTTGCATTATTTGTTCTCGCGTCAGTTTGGGGGTATAATAATGTTTCTTCAGACTATACGCCTGACACGCAACCAAATGATAATGCCTCAAGTCAATCAGAGAATGCGACTGTTCCGAAAAGCACCCCGGATGCGCAACAAAATCCGGATAACAGCAAAAAAATAACCCCTGCAATTAATTTTACGGTATTAGATGCCGTCGGCAATCAAGTGAAATTATCCGAGAAATTTGGAAAGCCCATTATATTAAACTTTTGGGCAAGCTGGTGCCCACCTTGCAAGAACGAATTTCCTCATTTTCAAAAGGCGTACAATAGGTACAAGGATAAAATTAATTTTTTTATGGTCGACTTGGTTGACGGTCAACGAGAAACAATTGAAAAAGGTAAGCTTTTTGTCCGCGAACACAAATACACTATGCCGATATATTTTGACACGACGAACCAAGCCGCCAAAGCCTATCGTATAACTTCAATACCAATGACGTATTTTATTGACAAAGAAGGCAATATAGTCAACCTTTTTCAAGGGCAAATTTCGGAGGAAAAACTGCTTCAGGTTATTGAAAACTTGTTATCATACAATGTTGAATAATTTAGTATAAACACAGGAGAGTATAGTAATTTGAAAAAAGGTATTTACTTAAAGCTGTTTACCGTCACATTCTATATAAGTGCCTTTACTTTTGGTGGTGGATATGTAATTGTACCGCTTATGAAGAAAAAGTTTGTTGAGGATTTAAAATGGATTGACGAAAAAGAAATGCTTGATTTGGTTGCTATCGCGCAATCATCGCCAGGCGCAATAGCAGTTAATACTTCAATTCTAATTGGCTATAAAACAGCGGGAGCATTAGGCGCATTTTTTACTGTTTTAGGCACTATAACACCGCCGTTTGTTATTTTGTCTGTTATTTCTTTGTTTTATACCGCATTTCGCGATAATATTATAATCAGTGCGCTATTAAAAGGTATGCAGGCGGGGGTTGCGGCGGTAATTGCTGATGCAGTAATGAGTATGGGATACAATATTGTACGTGGTAAAAATATATTATCTATTTTAATTATGCTTGCCGCCTTTATATCAGCATATTTTATTAAGATAAATGTTGTTTACATTATTATTTGATGTGGCTTTATAGGCGCCGTTTCAAAAGTGCTGCGTCAAAGGAAGGTGGGCGCAAAGTGATCTATTTAATGCTTTTTTTGAACTTCTTTCAAATAGGCCTGTTTAGCATAGGCGGGGGATATGCCGCAATACCCCTTATAAAAAACAGAATTGTCGAGGTTAATAACTGGATTACAATGCAAGAGTTTACTGATTTAATTACAATTGCCGAAATGACACCCGGCCCCATCGCAATAAATTCGGCAACTTTTGTGGGTACCCATGTTGCTGGGATAGGCGGTGCAGTTGTTTCAACTGTCGGATTTATTTTGCCGGCAAGTGTCATCGTAATGACATTGGCATTTATATATTATAAATACAAGACAATGTCAATAATTGAGGGCATAATGGCGGGTTTGCGACCGGCGGTTGTTGGGCTTATAGCCTCGGCAGCTCTTGCGATCTTAGTTTTAACTATGTGGGGGGAAGTTAGCGGTATAAATATTACAAATACAAACTTTATATCGTTAGGGATTTTTTCACTTGGGCTTCTTTTGTTAAAAAGATTTAAACCCAACCCCATTTATATAATACTAGGGTCGGGTTTATTAGGCATTTTTATTTATTATGTTATTCCTCTACTATGATTATGAATGTAATACTATCCGAAAAAGAGGCAAAAATAAAAACAGAAATTCTATTATATATACTAAACACTAATAAAAACCGACTGTCTTTGCGGTCTTTTCCCCGCTCGACTTTCGAATTTCTCGGTTAAATAACAATGGTTATTCGCCCTCAAAATTCAAAACCCGAACAGAAAAAATCCTCGCAAATCCTATACTAAATTCAATCAAATATAGCGCAATCTTTTCGGCTGATTTTCCACTGAGCATCGTTATGGAACCGTT